>RGES01000012.1 GCA_009917805.1 Verrucomicrobiota bacterium | reverse complement strand
CACCCGCGCATCGCGGCCGATCTCGAGACCTACCTGCGACGCCTGATGGTGAACCGCCGTCCCTCGAAGGAAGTCCTGCAGACCGCGCTCCGCCGCCTCGGCTCCGACATCTACCTGTTCTCCAACGACCGCGAGACCCTGCTGCGGGACATCGAGGCCAAGCTCAGGTAGAAGCTTCTTCGGAAGAAACCGGCTTGGCTTCGGGCACCGCGCGGTCGGTCACCTCGAAATAGCTCACCGAACCGAGCTTGGTGCCGTCAGGCAGCCAGAGGCCGCGACTGCAGCCTCGGTTGACGAACTCTTCGGCTTCGGAGGCGTTGAGGACGGCCGCGGCCATGGCCAGGCCTTCGGCTTCGACGGCGGAAGTCGCGATCGCGCGGACCGGACCCGGCAGGGAGACCCCCTGGCCCGTGCGGGGGTCGACGAGGTTACCGTGCGCCTCGCTGGCAGTCTTGCTGGCCATCGCGAAGCGGCAGAGCTTGATCTCGGACTGCGCGCCGACGCCGATGCGCCAACCCGCGCCTTCGCCGGGCGGATCGAGCGCGAGGGTCACGCTGCCCGAGGCCATCAGCAAGGCGCGGTGGATGCCCCAGCTGCTTTCGAGCATGTCGGCCATGCGGTCGAGGGCGTAGCCGCGGACGATCGCGCCGAAGTCGACGGCGGCGCCGAACTTCGCGCAGTGGAGCTCGCAGCCTTCGAGACGGAATTCCCCCTCCCGGTAGGCTGACATCACCTGCGTCCAGGCGGCATCATCCGGGTTGAAAGGCAGGTCGCCCCGGTTCTTCCAATAGTCGAACAAGGCGCCGGCGGTCGCATCGAAGGCCTTGCCGGTCTCGGCGCTGACGTCCTTCGAGAAATTCCACAGCGCCTGGATGTGCTCGGAGACGGCGACCATCGCCCCTTCGGGCATCTGGTTGATGGCGGTCACCGGACCGCTGTCATGACGGCGGTCGGTCTGGAAATCGAGGTCGTCGAGCAGCTGGAACAGGGCCTCCGCGGCGTTGCGGGCGTAGACGGCGTCTTCGGCGGCGATACGCACCCAGAAACGGGAGCCGAAGGCCTCATGCGAGAAGTTGCGGATGATGGGGGTGTCTTCCATGGCTTACTTCCCGATGAAAACGCTTTCGTAGCCTTTGGCAACCAGCACCCTACCTAGTAATGCCAGTAAGGGAACACTGACTTACCTCCCTCTTCGATGTCCTGCACAATCACCCAGAAACGCTCCCCGTTACGGATTGGCAGAGAATAAGTCTGGTGGCCAGGCACGGCGGGTCGGCTGTCGTCATAAGCCGGTAGAAATCTGACCGGGGCGGCTTCCGCGCCTTTGAATTCTCCATAACCCACAGGGTGTGCGCGCAAATAATAAGGCAGCGGCCAGTAATGTCCGCCGGAGACGGCCACATAGAAGCGTTTTCCGGGATTCACCTTCTGCCATTTCTCACGATACTCCCCGAGTTGGCCGGCGAGACTGCTTCCTGGGAATCGGGTGCGTGTGTGCCGCTCCAAGACGATCAAGGATGTCCACACGAAGAGCGTGGCGAAGGACAGCGAGACGACCAGCCTTCCGGGCGTGCCTTCGGCCAGCAAGGGCAACACCCAGGACAGGCTGACGCAGACAGGAAGGAAAAGCAGCCAGGGGGTCTTATAAGGCAAAGCAAGATGGAATAGGAAACATAAGACCGCCAAGGCGAGGGGCACGTCTCGCCCCGAACACGGCCTTGAACCGTAGAATCTTACCGCGACCAGAAAAGCCAGCCATAGTCCGATCGCCCACCAGTAGCCAGGGTTGGTCAACGGCAGTGTGTCGTCATTGCCGGAAGCCACGCCGAATGAGCGCCAGAACTGATGCACCCAGGAGGCCAAGCCATTGAGGTCGGTCAAAAGACAGGTCTGCAGTCCGACCCATACCAAGGTCGCGCCCGCCGCCACCCATGCGATCCGTCGCATCGTCAACGTCTCACGAGCAAGGACGATGAGCGTCAGAAGGAAGAGAACCAGGTAAGCGGCGGCCGTCACCTTGCAGGCCAAAGCCAGGCCGAAACCGGCGCCGGCGAGGGCGAGTTGCCACCAAGGGGCAGGCGCATCGGCCGACTCCATCCACAACAAGGCGCCCCAGACGAAACCGGCGACGAGCAACGTCTCCTGGATGAAATAATGTCCGAAATAACACCCGGCGGAACTCAGGAGCAAGAGGACGGCGACCGAGACCTTGGTCAAAAAGGATACGCCACGCAGGGCGAACGGTGCGGCGCAAATCAGGAGATAGAACAGGAACGGAACCAGGCGCAGGTCCCACTCGGTGGCGTCATCGAAGCTTAATCCACGCACGGCGAAGACCCCCCTGGTCGCCAGGGCGAGCGCCGGTCCATGGAACTTGTCCTGATTCTCACTGTAGGCGACGCCTGCTGCGGAATCCTTGGCCAGCGACCACTGTACGGCTTCGTCGGCGTGCAACGACGGCTTCGCCTCCTGGATACGGGCAATGGCAGAACGGATCGGCGAATGCAGCCCCTCGCCGACAAGGTTCACGAAGAACATCCAGAGCAAGACGCCGGCGACCAGTAAGCCCGTCTTCAGAATCCGACCAAGTCGCCCCATAGTTCAGAGCCCAAAATGCTTCTGCAGCGCCCTTGGCGACGGCGCGTTCGCCGACCTTGGCCTCGAAGCCCCAGACGAGCTTCTTATCGCCGATCTCGCTCGGTGTCAGCGCGACGGTCACGACGTCCTCGCGATAGATCGGCGAAAGGAAATCGCACTCGACGCGGACGCGCGGGAAGCCGGTGAGCTTCGAACCTTCGGCGCGGATGAACGGGAGCTTGAGCTGGCGGAAAAGGGCTTCCTCGGTCGCCTCGACCCAGAAGAAGACCGTCGAGAAATGCACGATGCCCGCGGCGTCGGTATCGGAGAAATTGGCGCGGTAATCCGCCGTGAAGGGGGCCATGCGCCTATCCAAGCCGTCCCGCCCGAGGGTGCAACCGTCAAGGCGCCTTCCGGCCGCCCTTGCGCAGCCAGGACACCGACGTGGCGGACCCTCCGGAGGCCTCCACACAGGCCCGCAGGAAGGCCTGCGGCTCCTGCTGGACCGTGAACAGGTAGAGCCGCGGTCCCGCACCCTGCGGGGCCTTCCCGAAGGCCTCGAGCCACTCGCGCTGCCAACGGGCATGCCCCTTCTGCGCTCCCCCGACCTTGTGATAGGAGCTATCCGAGTAGACCAGCTTCGGCTCCCCCTTTCTCGACTCGTACAGACGGACGCCGTCCTGGAAATCCGAGAAGACCACCAAGGCATCATAAGGCTCGGCCAGCAGGCGATCCATCCAGGCACCCAGGGATCCCTTCTCGCACGCCGTACGCACCTTCGCCTGCACCGAGCGACCGTTAGGCGTGAGCGTCTCCAGCACCGTCTGCGTCGGCCCCTCGCGCAACTTAGGCGCCGTGCCGTGGAAGCGCCGCCCATGCACGACCATGTCACCCAGCCCCACGACCCGGGCGCCGTCGAAGCGGAAGACGTCGGCGTCGGGAAATTCCTTCCGGATCTCGGCCTCGACGCGTGGCAGGTAACTACGCATCGAGCCCGAGCAGTCAAGGTAGACCGCGACGCGCTTCGCACGGATGAACGCGCCCATCACTGGCCGGCCGACGAACCCCGCCCGATTGCCTAAGCCCGCGCCGAGGCCATTGCCACCGAAAGAGCCGAGTCCGCGGCCGAAGCCGCCCTTCCCTTGTCCGCCGGATTTCCCGGCTAGACCGATGTCGGGCGTCATCATCTTCATCGGGGGCAACGCCAAGGTCGCGCTGGCTGATTTCGACGTCAGCCGTTTCTGCGGGAGCGGCACCCTCGGCTTTCTCTGGACCGGATGCGTCACCGCCGGTCCGCCTGCCCGGCCTCCGGCCACCGCATGCGCGACGAACTCCTGCTTAGGCCAAGACGACCAGCAGACCGTGCAGTCCTAGGGATAGCAGCAGGCCTCGCCAGGAGCGCGGCGAACGACGGCAACGGGCAGCGAGCGGAGAGACGGCTTGATCCATCCCTCCAAGCCTAAGAACCCATCGCCTGCATCAAGGGCCCGGCCAAACGGCGATTCCCTCCCCTCGGCCAGCGGATTCCCCCCAGCGGCACGCCTCACTTGGTCGGCCTAGGAGGACCGTCCGGGCGAAGCCAATCGATGAGCGTGAACTTACCGCCCGAGACCTCGGCCGATTTCTGCAGGATCCGACTGGCCGGATTCCGCGTGGAAAAAAGATAGAGGACCGGTGCTTTGCCGGAGTGGGCGAGATCAAAGGAACCGACCCATGCGTCTTCCCACGCCTTCTCGGCGACGGTGCGGTCATCCTTGATCTCCGCCTCGGGAAGGGCGCGCTGCCCGGCATCGTCGACGTAAGTCTGCACGGGCGGCTTGCCGGGGCGGACCTGGAGCACCTGATCGTTGAAATCGGAAAAGACCACCAGCGCTTCGTAGCTTCTCTCGGCACGCAGGATGTCGATCCAGGCGCCGACGGAACCGGTCTCGAAATTGCCCGCATAGCGGGTGAGGATCGCCTTACCCGTGGCGCTGAGACGGCTGAGGTCGAGGCTGACCGTCGGACCGGACGGGGCAGGCTTATGCGGTAGCACGGAGTTCACGCCGCCGCGGACGAGGGCGCCGTCGACCCAGATCTTGATGGCGGGCACCTTGAACACGTCGGCGTCCGGGAACTGCTTGCGGACCTCGGCTTCGACGGCGTCGAGATAAGGCACCATCGAGTTGGAGCAATCGAGATAGACAGCGATCCGCGGAGCGGCTTCGCCGGGAACGCTCGTCGGACCGCCGGCCTTGGCCGCACGAGCGACGGCGGAGAGGAGGGCCAAGGCGACGATCAGGAGAAGACGGGGGAGTCTCATGAGGTATGCATGATTATCAGAAGCCGCCACGCCGAGGGGAAGTTCTTAAATCGGCGCAGGGCATCCTCCCGAAACGAAAAGGCGAAGCCGGGTGGCTTCGCGTTTGGTCGCCGACGGAAAAACGGCTTAGCGGGCGGGGGCGGCGCCGCGGGCGTTGCCCGTGGTCGAGGCGGCCGGACGGAAGCGCAGCACCGCGTTGGCGGCGGTGGCGGTGGCCGGAGCGGACATCTCGACGTTGTGACCTTGGTCGCGGCGGGGAAGCGGGCGTCGACCACGACCATGCCGGCCTTCAGGTCGATCGAACCGGAGACCTCGGTGAGCGTCTTGGAATCCTTGGTGAGGGTGGCGACGGCCTGGATGAGCGGCGTGAAGGCGAAGACCGCGTTGGTGGCGTCCTCGGTCACGGGGGCCGAGATGGTCATCTGCTTGTCGACGATGCGCTTCTTGCGCTTCTTCTCCGGATCCTCCGGATCGATGATCTCCTTGAAGGTGGGCATCGAGACGAGCGTGGCGCCCTCGGGGACGCCGCGTCCGCTGACCGGCATGCCGACGTAGAGGTCGTCGTAGTTATGAAGGTCGTTCAGGGTGGCGGCGCCCTTCTTGGCGTTGCCGAACTTCACCATGATCGCGCTGCCTTCGGAGGCCGAGACGCAACGCTGGAGGATCGTGCCCGGCTTGTTGCCGTAGGCGCGCGAGGTGCTGATGAGGTAGAGGCGCGGACCCTTGTTGTCGCGGGCGCCGGCGAAGGCCTTCTCCCATTCATCTTCCCACTTCTTCTCTTCGGGGAAACGCTTGTCGCCGCCGTTGTTGCAGACGACGCGACCCGTGGCGGCGGCGGTGAGCGGCTTGCTGAGGGTGAAGCTGACGTTGGCGTTGACGGAGACGACCGTCGTGCCCTGGGGGATGCCGGAGCCGAGGGCCACCATGCCCTCGATCAGGCCGGTGGTGTCCTTGCACTGGACGACCGGCTGGCCGGAGGCGCCGCCGCTGGCGATCAGCGTGACGGAGCGGGCGAAGCCGCCGCCTTGGTTGGTGCGGTCGGAGAAGACCACGGGCGGGTCGGCGCGCATGCCCTTGTCGGGCTTGTACGCCGCCACGCCGCCGATGGCCTTGGTGCGGATCTGGCGGACGCCGTCCTGGAAGTCGGAGAAGATGATCAGCGCGTCGTAGGTGCGGTCGTCCTTGAGGACGTCCAGCCAGCCGCCGACGGAGCCCGTCTTGAAGTTGTTGCCGTACTTCTTGAGGATCGCGCGACCCTGGGAGGTGAGCTTGGCCGGGTTGGTCTCGGTCGCGACGAGCTCGCCCTTGGCGTTCTTCTTGGTGCCGCCGCCGGTCGGGCGGTTCAGGAAGGGCGTGCCCTTGAACTTGTCGCCGCCGACGACCTCGTTGTCGTGCACGTCGATGAAGACGCCGTTGCTGAGATACACGTCGGCGTCGGGGAACTTGTCGCGGATCTCCGCTTCGACACGGTCGAGATAAGGCAGCATCGAGGCCGAGGCGTCGAAGTAGACCGCCAGGCGCTGCGAGAAGATGTTCGCGCCCATGACCGGCTTCGCCACGAAGTTCTTGCCGCCGCCGGAGCCCATGCCCTTGCCGGTGCCGATGCCGCCGCCCGCGCCGCCGCCGAAACCCTTGGACGCGCCGCCGGCCATCGCGCCGGAGATCATCGAGGAAGCCGACGCGGAGTTCGGCATGTCAGGCAGCGCGATCGAGGCCGAGGCGCTCTTGGAAGTGATGCGGGTGGTCGTCTTCGCGAGCGACTTCACGTTCTTGGGCTGGACCTTGTGCTGCGTGCTCTTCACGCGCTCGCCGCCGGAGCCGCCGCCGGCGCCCGTGGCGAAGGTGTTCGGGTCCTTCTTGGCGTTGTCGGTGACCGTCGAGACGACGAACGCCGCGGCGATGAAGACCAGGAGCACGTGGATCGCCAGGGAGACGGAAAGACCGCTGGCGCCGATGCGCTGCCAGAACGAGCGCTTCATGCGCTTCGACCCAAGGGAGTCGGTTTCGACCTTCTTCAGGTCAGCCGGAGGGACGTCGCCGGGCGGGGGCGTAGGGGTTTCTTCGGTCATCGCTAGAAGGGGGTAGTCAATCTTCCCCCCTGCCTTGCCTGCTTCAACCCTTTTTGCCCTGACCCTGAGGATGGAACTCGCATAAGAAATGGCTTGCGACCCGGCCCTGGCCGCTTTCTCCTTCGCCTCCCACTTATTGCAGGGTGGAGCAGCCCGGTTAGCTCGTCAGGCTCATAACCTGAAGGTCGTAGGTTCAAATCCTACCCCTGCACCCAATTTTAAGCCCTTGAAGGGCAGTCACTTAAGCAAGTGGCTAAAAAATCAGAATTAGGCTTGAACCGCCCGGCATTAATTGCACGGTATCAGATATTAAATTTGTCCTACGGGACAATGGGGTAAGTAAGATAAAGCAGTAAAAAACAGGCGGCTTGCATAGGGGTATGCAAGCCGCCTCCTTTTTGGGGAGAGCGCTCCCCTGCCCTGGACACGAAAAAGCCCGGCTCCTTGCGGACCGGGCTTCGTCGTCGCTGCGCGGATCGGCTCAGCCGCCGCCGGTCATCTTGGTGATGAGCGCGATGAGCGGGAGGAACATCGCGAGCACGATCGTACCGACGACCACGGCGAGGAACACGATGAGCACCGGCTCGATGATCGACGTCAGCGCGGTCACCGCGTTGTCGACTTCTTCGTCGTAGATGTCGGCGACGCGGTTGAGCATCTCCGGCAGCTGACCGGTCTCTTCGCCGACCTGGATCATCGAGGTCACCATCTGCGGGAAGACGCCGGACTGCTCGAGCGGCACGGAGAGCGGCTCGCCGTCGCGGACGCGGTCATGCACGCGCTCGAGCGACTTCGCGATGACGACGTTGTCGAGCGTGTCGCGGGTGATCGAGATGGACTGCAGGATCGGGACGCCGGACGCCATGAGCGTGCCGAACGTACGGGCGAAGCGCGAGACCGAGACGATCTGCACGAAGGCGCCGACCTTGGGCAGGCGGAAGATGATGCGGTCGAAGAGCTCCTTGCCCTTCTCCGTCGACAGCCAGGTCTTCAGGCCGAAATACAGGCCGAAGACGAGGATCGGCGTGGCCCACCAGTAGACCGTGAGCAGCTTGGAGATGCCGACGACGAACTGGGTGAGCGGAGGCATCTGGGTCTTCTGGCCGTCGAGCAGCTTCTGGAAGGAAGGCACGACCTTCACCATCAGGATGTAGACGATGATGATCGCCACGGACATGACGACGCCCGGGTAGACCATCGCGGACTTGACCTTCTTCTGGATGCGCTCGGCCTTTTCGCGGAACTTCGCGAGACGGTCGAGGACCTTGTCGAGCACGCCGCCCGCTTCGCCGGCGCGGATCATGTTCACGAAGAGCTTGTCGAAGACCTTCGGGTGGGCCTGGAGGGCTTCCGAGAGGTTGTTACCTTGGGAGACGCTCTCGGCCACGTTGGCGAGGATCGCCTTGAAGGCCGGGTTGCGCTCCTGCTTGGTGATGAGTTCGAGCGCGCGGAGCAACGGCAGGCCGGCGACGATGAGCGTGGCCAGCTGGCGGGTCATCACGGTGACGTCGTTCTGGCTGACCTTGGAGCCGAACGAGAAACCGCCCTTGGACGGGGCGGCGGGCGCCGCGGCGGGCTTGGCCGAACCGCCGTCGGCGGCGAGCGTGGTGACCATCAGGCCCTTCGCCATGAGCTTCTGGCGGGCCTGTTCGTCGTTGGCGGCCTCGATCTTGCCGGAGGCCTGCGCCCCGTTGCGATCGATGGCGGTGTACTTGTATTCGGGCATGGGAGTGGTGGGGTGTTGTGAAGGTTAGGTGTACTTGAGGACTTCCTCGATGGAGGTGTGGCCGTCGAAGATGCAACGCAGGCCGTCCTCGCGGAGCGGGCGCATGCCGGATTCGATGGCCTTCTGCTTGAGGACCAGCGTCGGCGCCTTCTGGGTGATGAGCGAGCGGAGCTGGTCGTTGATCGTCATCAGCTCGAAGAGGCCCTGGCGGCCCTTGTAGCCCGAGCGATTGCAGTCCGGGCAGCCCTTGCCGTAGTAGAACTTCTTGTTGGCGATCTCGAGCGCGTCGACGTCCAGCATGTTGATGACGTCCTTGTCCGGTTCGTAGGGGGTGCGGCAGGTCTTGCAGACGCGGCGGAGCAGACGCTGGGCGAGCACGCCTTCGAGCGAGGCCGAGATGAGGAAAGGCTCGAGCCCCATGTCGATGAGGCGGGTGACGGCGCCGGGCGCGTCGTTGGTGTGGAGCGTGGAAAGCACGACGTGGCCGGTCAGGGACGCCTGCACGGCGATCTGGGCGGTCTCGAGATCTCGGATTTCACCGACCATGATGGTGTCCGGATCCTGTCGGAGGAACGAGCGGAGCGCGGCGGCGAAGGTCAGGCCGACCTGGTGGTTGATGGGCACCTGCATGATGCCTTCGACTTCGTATTCGACGGGATCCTCGGCGGTGAGGATCTTGACGTCCTCGGTGTTCACCTCGCGGAGCGCGGAGTACAAGGTGGTAGTCTTGCCGGAGCCGGTCGGGCCGGTCACGATGAAGATGCCGTTCGGGCGGCCGACCATCGCGCGGATGCCTTCCTTGATGTCGTCCTGCATCGAGAGCGCCTCGAGGCTCAGGTTGACCACGGTCTTGTCCAGGATTCGGAGCACCACGGACTCGCCGAACTGCGTCGGCAAGGTCGACACACGGAGGTCGATCTGGCGGCCGCTGATGGTGGTCTTGATGCGACCGTCCTGCGGGACGCGGCGCTCGGCGATGTTGAGGGAAGACAGCACCTTGACGCGGGCGATGACCGCCGAGGCGAGGTTCTTGGGCGGCGGCGCCATCTCGTAGAGCGAGCCGTCGATGCGCAGGCGGATGCGGAACTCGGTCTCGAAGGGCTCGAAGTGGATGTCCGACGCCTTGGCCTTCACGCCTTCCTGGAGCACGAGGTCGACGAAGCGGATGATCGGAGCCTGGCTGGCCTGCTTGGTGACGTCCTCGTCGGTGACGGCGGCGGTGTCGACCTCGCCGAATTCGCCGAGCAGGTCTTCCATCGAGGCGGAAGTGGCTTCGCCGTAGACGCGCGTGACGCCGGCCTCGACCTGCGAAGGATCGGCGACCGCGAGCTCGATCTCGCGCTGCAGGATGAAGCTGAGCTCGTTGACGACGGAGGAGTTGAAGGGGTCCTTGGCGAGCAGGGTCAGCTTGCCGGCCTCGTCGGCGACGGGCAGGACGACGTACTTATGGGCCTGGGGCGCCTTGATGAGCTTGGTCAGGGCGTCGCCCGGATCGGCGGGGACGGCGGAGTAGAACTGGACGTGCAGGTGGTCGGCGATGGCCTGCAGGATGGTCGGACGGTCGGCGAGGCCGGCGTCCACGAGGCTGTCGCTGAACGACTTGCCGGTGGTCGCGTGGGACTCCCAGATCTCCTCGGCCTGGGCGGGCGTCACGAGGCCGGCCTCGAGGGCGATATCACGGATCACGTCACTATGGTCGTCGAACATGGGAATGGAGGGGGAAAGGGGTTGGGTTGGGGTTTAGCGGGCCGCGGACCCGCCGCGCATGCGGTCACGCATGGCTTCGGGGTTCTGGCAGTAATTGAAGACTTCCTCTTCGGACACGGAACCTTGGAAGAAAAGGGCCAGCAGGTCGCTGTCCAAGGTGCGCATGCCGCGGGCGCCGCCGGTCTCGATGTCGCTGAGGAGCTGGTAGGTCTTGCCGTCGCGGATCTTCGCGCCGACGGCGTCGGTGCGGAGCATGATCTCGAACGCGGCGACGCGCTTGTCGTCCGTGGTGTGCAGCAGGCACTGCGAGATCACGGCGCTGAGGGAGGTCGAGAGCTGGGCGCGGATCTGGTCGCGGGCGGAGGCCGGGAACGCATCGATGATGCGGTCGATCGTGCGCGTGGCGCCGGAGGTGTGCAACGTGCCGAGCACGAGGTGGCCGGTCTCGGCGGCGGTGACGGCGGCCTCGATGGTCTCGAGGTCGCGCATCTCGCCGATGAGGATCACGTCGGGGTCCTGGCGCAGCGCCGAACGGACGCCCTCCGCGAACGACGGCAGGTCGGTGCCGACCTCGCGCTGGGTGATCAGGCAGTTCTTGTGCGCGTGGGTGTACTCGATCGGGTCCTCGATCGTGATGATGTGCCCCTGCTGGTTCTCGTTGATCCAGTTGATCATCGAGGCGAGCGTGGTCGACTTGCCGGAGCCGGTGGGGCCCGTGACGAGGACGAGGCCGCGGGCGCGTTTGAGCATGTCCTTGATGACCGGAGGCAGGCGCAGCTGTTCGAGCGTGAACATCGCGGACGGCAGGAGGCGCAGCACCATGCCATGGCCGCCGAGGCCGCGGAACGCGTTCACGCGGAGCCGGGTCTTGTCGCGGAAGGAGAAGGCGAAGTCGCAGCCGCCGTCGGCGTCGAGCCGGGCATGCTGGGCCGCCGGGACGACGGCCATGACCATGGCCTTGGCGGCGGCCTCCGTGAGGGCCGGTCCGTCGATGGAGACGATCTCGCCGTTGACGCGGAGGCTGGGAGAACGGCCCACGCGGATGTGCAGGTCGGAAGCGCCATTCTCGATCATGGCCTCCAGCAACTGGTTCATCTCGTAGGCCATGGGCTCAGATCACGTCGTCCGCGACGGTGGCGCCGAGCACTTCCTCGATGGTGGTCATGCCCGAGGCGACCTTGCGCTGGCCGTCTTCGCGCATGGTGCGCATGCCGGCCTCGCGGGCCTTGCGGCGGAGGTCGACGAGGTTGGAGCCGCCGTAGATCATCT
The DNA here is from genome assembly GCA_009917805.1 of Verrucomicrobiota bacterium. Taxonomy (GTDB): domain Bacteria; phylum Verrucomicrobiota; class Verrucomicrobiia; order Opitutales; family UBA953; genus UBA953. The sequence goes on along the minus strand of RGES01000012.1, from coordinate 6,261 downwards.
CCTGGATCTCCTCGGTGATGACGAAGAGTTCGAAGACGCCGCGGCGGCCCTTGTAGCCGCGCTCGCCGCACTTGGGGCAGCCGGCGCCCTTCATGGGCGTGGCGCTCGCGAGATCCTGCTCGGTCATGCCGATGGAATAGAGCTCCTTGGCGGTCGGCTTGTACGGGGCCGCGCACGCCTGGCAGTTGCGACGCACGAGGCGCTGGGCGAGGGCGCCGCGCAAGGCCGCGGACACGAGGAACGGCTTGACGCCGATGTCCACGAGTCGGGTGACGGAGCTGACGGAGTCGTTGGTGTGGAGGGTCGAGAACACCATGTGGCCGGTGAGGGCCGCGTTGACGGCGATTTCCGCGGTCTCGAGATCTCGGATTTCACCGATCATGACGATGTTCGGCGCCTGACGGAGCATCGCGCGAAGGGCGGCGGCGAACGTCATGCCGACGTCGCGCTTCACCTGCACCTGGTTGATGCCGGCCATCTGGTATTCGACCGGGTCTTCGACGGTGATGATCTTGCGGTCCGGCTTGTTGATGTAGTTCAGCGCGGAGTAGAGCGTGGTGGACTTACCGGAACCGGTCGGACCGGTGACGAGAAAGACGCCGTCGGAGCCGGAGATCAGGCCTTGGAACTTGGCCTGGTCGTCGGCGAAGAAACCGAGCTCGGGGAGGCCGAGCTTCAGGCCTTCCTTGTCGAGGATTCGCATGACGATCGATTCGCCGTAGACGGTCGGGAGGACCGAGACGCGCAAGTCGATGTCGCGGCCGCCGGTGCGGGCCTGGATGCGTCCGTCCTGCGGGATACGCTTCTCGGCGAGCGAGACTTCGGCCATGAGCTTGAGGCGGGAGATGATCGAAGGCTGGAGGCGCTTGGGCGGACCCTTCATCTCCTGCAGCACGCCGTCGACGCGGAAGCGGACGCGGAAACGCTTCTCGAGGGGCTCGAGGTGGATGTCCGAAGCCTTGCGACGGATGGCGTCGACGATGAGCGAGTTGACGTAACGGATGATCGGCGCGTCGTCTTCCTTGACGTCGCCGCCCTGGGGCAGCTCGACCGCGAGGCCGTCGCCGCCGTCCTTGCCCAGGATGTCGGAGTAGGAATTGGCACCGCCGATCTGACCCCCGTTATAACAGCGCGAAATCGCCTCCTTCAGGGCGTCGGGCGGGGCCAGCTTCGGGTTGATGGCGAGCTTCAGGACGCGCGAGACGGAGTCGATGGTCTCGGTGTCGAGCGGGTCGGAGATGGCGAGGAGCAGTTCGGTGCCGTCCATCTGCAGCGGCAGGATGTTATGCTTCTCGGCCTGCTCGCGGCTGATGAGCTTGAGGATGTCGTCGGTCGGCGAGACCTGGGCGACGTCCACGACCTCCATGTCGAACTCCTGGCTGAGGGCGGCCGTGATCTTGGCCCAGGCGACCTTGTTGGTCTCGACCAGCTTGGCGAGGGCGAGGGTGTCGGCGTTCTGGCCGTCCGGGACGGGCTCGATGGCGGCACGGGCCTCTGTCACGTCGGCAGGGGACACCAGTCCCTTGTCCTGAATGAATTGGATGACGTAGTCGTCGGCGGTCGTCACAGTGGGGAAATCCGGAGCGGAAGATAGGGGTAGGGAGATTGTTCCTCAGAGAGGAGAACAACGGGGAAAAGTAACCTAAATCCGGGTACCTTGCCCGCAACCGCAAATTAACCAAAGATACTCCGATTTACCGCGCCGAAAGCCGGCTGACGAGCTCGGCGACCTGCTCCTGGAGAAAAAGCCTGTCTCCATCGTTGAAAAGCACGACGTCCGCACGCTTAACCTTCTCCGACAGAGGCAGTTGCGAATTGATGCGGCGACTGATTTCCTCCTCGGCGAGGCCCTTTTTGAGCAAGCGAGCCCGGCGGATCTCTTCGGAACACGCGACGCAGACGATGACTTCGAATCCGTCGGTGAGGTTCTTTTCAAAAAGAAGCGGGATTTCCACCACGTGATGTCGCGTCGGATCCATGACCGCCAGCCGCCGAAGGCGCGCGACCTCAGGATGCGTCAGGCCTTCGAGGAAGGCGAGTTCCGCGGCATCGCCGAAAACTTTCGCGGCGATCCATCGACGGTCAGGCCGGCCATCAGGTCCCAGGCAGGCGTCGCCCCAACGCGCCCGCAGCTGGCTGACGCAGGCGGCGGACTCGAGCACGTCACGGGCAAGCTGGTCGGCGTCGACCACATTGAAGCCGAACTCCGCAAAGCAGGCGGCCGCCGCGGACTTGCCGCAGCCGATACCGCCCGTGAGTCCGATGACCATGCCCTACCCTACCTTCCCGGCCTGCCGAGGGCAAACCTCAAGCGGGGCTGGGCGAGGACTGCAGGCCCGGACCGGCGTCAGCCGCAGGGCTGGGCGCAGGCTGGGCGACTTCGGCCGCGGGAGCAGGCGCCACGACGGGTCCGGCGATGGGCGTCTGGATGGCGCCGGTCTTGATGATTTCCATCACGTGGACGCCGTCGAGGGTCTCATGCAGCAGCAAGGCCTCGGCGATCTTGCGAAGGGCTTCGGCGTTGTCGGCGATGAGCTTCTCGGCGCGGGCGTACTGCTCCTGGACGATGGCCGTGATGGCTTCGTCGATGCGTCGGGCCGTGGCGTCGCTGTGGTTCTGGGTACGCGAGATCTCGCGACCGAGGAAGACGGTGTCGGAATTCTCGCCGTAGGCGACCGGACCGAGGTCGCTCATGCCCCAGTCGCAGACCATCTGGCGGGCCATGCGGGTCGCCTGCTTGATGTCGGAGGAGGCGCCGTTGGAGATCTCGCCGGTCACGACGCGTTCCGCGATACGGCCAGCCATCGCCGTGCAGATGTAGTTCAACAGGCGAGCCTTGGAATAACCGAGGATCTCCTTCGCCGGCATGTACATCGCCATGCCGAGGGCGCGACCGCGCGGCAGGATGGTGACCTTGTGCAAAGGCAGGGAGCCGTCGTCGATGAGCGACTGGACCAAGGCGTGGCCGGCCTCATGGTAGGCGGTGCTGCGACGGTCTTCCTCGTCCATGACCTTCTTGCGCTCGCGGCCGTAGGCGATCTTGTCGCGGGCTTCCTCGATGTCGGACATCTCGACCTTCTCGCGATTGCGACGGCCCGCATGGAGCGCGCCTTCGTTGAGCAGGTTGGCGAGGTCGGCGCCGGACATGCCGGTGGTGATGCGCGCGACGCGCTGGAGGTCGACGGAAGGGGCGAGCTGGAAACGCTTGGCATGCACGGCCAGCACGGCCTCGCGGCCGCGGAGGTCGGGCAGGTCGACGAAGACCTGGCGGTCGAAGCGACCCGGGCGCAGCAAGGCGGAATCGAGCACGTCGGAGCGGTTGGTGGCGCCGATGACGATCACGCCGGCCTGGCCGTCGAAGCCGTCCATCTCGACCAGCAAGGAATTCAAGGTCTGTTCGCGCTCGTCGTTGCCGCCGCCGACGCCGGCGCCGCGCTGGCGGCCGACCGCGTCGATCTCATCGATGAAGATGATGCACGGAGCGAGCTTGCGGGCCTGCTCGAAGGTGTCGCGCACGCGGGCCGCGCCGACGCCGACGAACATCTCGACGAAATCGGAACCGCTGATGCTGAGGAAAGGCACGCCGGCCTCGCCGGCGACCGCGCGGGCGAGGAGCGTCTTGCCCGTGCCGGGCGGGCCGACCATGAGCACGCCCTTGGGGATGCTCGCGCCGATCTTGGTGAAACGCTTCGGGTCCTTGAGGAAATCGACGATCTCCTTGACCTCTTCCTTGGCCTCGTCGCAACCGGCGACGTCCTTGAAGGTGGTGGTCTCCTTGTCGGTGGAGTTCAGGCGGGCGCGGGACTTGGCGAACTGCATCGCGCCGCGGTTGGCGTTCTTCAGGAAGCGGTACATCATGAACAGCACCACGCCCGAGACGAGGAGCGTGGGCAGCACGTTGTAGAGGAACATCGTCCAACCGGTCTGGGCGGGGACTTCCTTGAAGGCGTCGCGGGAGACGGAGCCGCGCAGGGCTTCGAACTCCTTCTCGGTCAGATGGCCGTCGGCGTAGAAACGCGCCTTCTCGTCTTCCTTGGCGCCCGCGACTTCGAGTTCGCCGGTGACATGCACCCAGCGTTCGGAACCGGCGGTGGGGTTCGGCTGGAGCGTGAGGTTCTTGATCTTCTTCTCCTGGGCGTAGGCGAGGACCTGGGAGACCTCCAGCTTCTGGACGGCGTTGCGGGAATCGGCGCCCGGGATGTTGAAAAGGGCGATGATCGCGGCCATCAGCAACAGCCAGACGAGCACGGGTTTGGCGTTCAAGCGGGGGCCGTTCTTATTATCATCCGGCTGGTCGTTTTGACTCATGGGCAGAAGGTTTAACCTAAGCAGGGCCCAAGCCAAGTCAACCGGAGAGCCCCCTTGGCAGGGCCGGTCAGCCGGGCGGATTCGGCCGGCGGCAGGCCCGGCACCCAGAGGATTTCGCCGGCGGCCAGGACCACCGGCAAAGACTCCCTGCGGTTCGCGGGGATTTTGCGGTTGATGAGCAGGTCCGACAGCTTCGCCGATCCGGGCGAACCCAGCGGCCGGTAACGATCGCCGTCCACGCGTCCGCGCCAAGTCAGCGCCGCCGACGGCGCCGCGACGTAGACTTCCCTCGTGGGCGAAATGTCACCGCGGGACAGGCTTGCCCACAACGTCGCATCGACCTCGACGAGTTCGGCGAGCAAGCCGCCTTCGTCGTCGGACTCACCGAGACACAGACGACGCTCCTCGGAGCCGAACGACGGGGCGTCCGTCCGGACGGAAAGCTGCCCGCCCTTGACGCGGACGAGCACGCCGCGCACGGCGGACTGGGCTTCATCGCCGGCGACGATCGCCGCCGCGAGCGGGCGCAGCGATTTCGCTCCGGGGTCGACGATCCCGTGATGATGCAGGAACGCGCGCAGGCACTCCTGGACCAAGGCTTCCGGTCGCCCCTTCAGGGGGCCGACGGGCATGACGCCGACGACGGAAACGACGCAGCCGAGTTCCCGGGCCCACTCGGCCAAGGCCGCCTGGGCATCGCCGATGATGCGGGCGGAACGGCCGAAACCTTCGGCATAGCCTGCGCCCAAGGCCGCTTCGCCGCCGTCGGCCAGCCAGGCTCGGACGCGGTTACGCGCCGCGATCGGGAGCGCATTGGTCGCGTCTTCCCGCCAGGGGAGGCCCGCGGTACGGAGAGCGGAAAGCAAAGCCGGCTTCGTGAGGCCGGCTTCGATCAGCGGGCGCCAACGCCGATGACCGTCGCGGAAATCCTGAAGCACGCGGGGGGCCGCCAGACCGGCGAGACCGGCCCCGCGGGCGAGCCGCATCAGCGCGTTCTCGACCACGTCATCGAGGTGATGCGCGGTGCAGAGCAGCTCGCAGCCAAGCGCCTGCCTTTGGGCGGCGAAGAAGGCATCGCGGGCGGAACGCAGGTCGGCCTCCGAAGCCGCGCCCTGCTCTCCCCTGCTTCCGAGCACGCAAGGCACGCCGAGGATGGCGCAGAGCTGCGCGACGAAGCGGGCGTCGTCCGCGGAGGCTTCGCCACGTACGCGATGATCGAAGTGCAGGACGCGCAGGCGGGCACGCGCGGCTTCGTCCGCCCAGAGCGCGCAAAGCAGGTACACCGAATCGGCTCCGCCCGAGACGGCGACGGCGAGCGGACCGGACGAGACCGGAGCGGACGGCAGGCGCGGCAGCCGCGAAGCGGCCGCGCGCAAGGCGTCGGGACTGGGCAGGCTCATCGGCACGCGGTCAGACTACGTCGCGCCGAAGCCCTGCCAATCCAAAGCGGACGTCAGAACGACAGCGTTTCCTTGCCGTACCAGCGCCGGAGCGCTTCGGGCACGCGCACGGTGCCGTCGGCCTGGAGGTTGTTCTCCAGGATGGCGGCGAGGACGCGCGGCAGGCCGAGGCCGGAACCGTTGAGGGTGTGGACGAACTCCGGCTTCCCGTCCTTCGGACGGAAACGTATCCCCGCGCGGCGGGCCTGGAAGTCGGTGAAGTTGGAGCAGCTCGAGACCTCGAGCCAGCGCTTCTGGCCGCCGGCCCAGACCTCGAGGTCGTACTGCTTGCTGTGCGAGAAGCCGATGTCGCCCGCGCAGATCATCAGCACGCGGTAAGGCAGGTTCAGCTTCTGGAGCAGACGCTCGGCGTCGCCGCGCAGGAGTTCGAGCTCCTCGAAGGACTTGTCCGGGTGCGTCCACTTCACGAGCTCGACCTTGTCGAACTGGTGGAGGCGGTTGAGCCCGCGCACGTGCGCGCCCCAGCTGCCGGCCTCGCGGCGGAAGCACGGGG
>RGES01000110.1 GCA_009917805.1 Verrucomicrobiota bacterium | reverse complement strand
ATGGGTAGGGCCGACCATCCTTGGTCGGCCGTGCGGTCGAGCAGGGATGCTCGACCCTACCTCGATACAACCGAATCGTTGCTATGATATGAGGGGAAGGGATGAGGTATGGGTGAATGCGGACGCGTCGCCGACGCGTCCCTACCCGATGCAGGGCTTGAAAGAGCTGGGGAGGAGGGCAGGATGGCGGGCGTACCCCTACGTCATGAGAACCTATGTCCTATGGTTGGCACTATCCGTTGGTCTGGCCGCGCACCTGTCGGCGGCGGCCTTGAAGGCCGGTGCCGCCGTGACGGACATCACGCCGAAGGAGTTTCCGATGAACATGCCGGGAGGCTTCAGCGCCAATCCCGCGACCAGCGCGCATGACCCTTTGAGCGCGCGAGCCTTGGTGATGGATGACGGCAAGACCAAGTTTGCGTGGGTCGTGATCGATAATCTCGGGGTGCCGAAGAAGGTCGTAGCCGAGGCCAAGGAGCTCGCCTCCAAGGCGACGGGTATCCCCGTGGAGAACATGTTGGTCTCGGGTACGCATACCCATTCCGGCGTGAATCCCGCGGACGAACCCGCTGCGCCGGGAGTGAAACTTTCGGACCGCGAAGCCAAGGCCGATGCCTACCGCAAGATTATGCTCGAAGGGGTGTCGCAGGCGATCATCCGGGCGCATGCGAGGCTGCAGCCGGCGTCGGTCGGCATCGCCGCACGACCGCTGCCTGGCGAAGTGTTCAACCGCCGATGGTTCCTCAAGCCCGGCAAGATGCCGCCCAACCCTTTCGGCGGGATGGACCAGGTGAAGATGAATCCGTCCAACTCACCGGACGTCCTGGACAAGCCGGCCGGCCCGACGGATCCGGACATCAGCGTCGTTTCGGTCGTCGACGCCAGGCGCAAGCCGCTGGCCTTGTTCGCCAATTATTCGCTCCATTATGTCGGCGCCATCCCGGCCGGGCAGGTCTCGGCGGATTATTACGGCGAGTTCGCCCGCCTCATGCCTTCGCGCCTCGGCGCCGGCGAAGGGTTCGTCGCGGCCATGTCGAACGGCACTTCCGGCGATATCAATAATACGCCCTTCGCCACCAGCCGGCCGCCCCGGGCGCCTTTCGAGCAGGTGCGGATCGTGGCGAGCGAAGCCGCGGACACCGCCTGGCGGGCCGTGCGGGAGATCGAGAAGCACCAGAATAACGTCGTGCTCGGGATGAAGCAGCGGTTCGTCACGCTCAGGTACCGCAAGCCGACCCCTGAGCAGCTGATGAACGCCAAGGCCATCCTGGCCATGAAGGACAAGGAGGCCATCGAACGCCTCCCGCGGCTCGCCCAGCATTACGCCGCCGGGACCGTCGCCGCGGCGAATCGTCCCGAGGAGACCGTCGACGTCATCGTCCAGGCCATCAAGGTCGGCGACGCCGTCATCTGTTCCGTGCCGTTCGAGACCTTCGCCGAGACCGGTCTGGAGCTGAAGAAGAAGAGCCCGTTCGCGCGCACCATCGTGGTAGGCTTGGGCAACGGGCGGCATGGGTATCTGCCGACGCCGGCGCAGCATGAGCTGGGCGGTTACGAGACCTGGCTCGGTACGAACGTCGTGCAGAAGGACGCCTCGGAGATCATCGTCAGGAATCTCGTCGAGATGATGGGGGAGCTGAAGTGAGCGCGGGCCGACGGCCCGCGCGGGGGAACTGCTGGCATGGGGGACGGCTGCGAAACCTGTGAATGAGGTAGGGGCGCGACGGTGTCGCGACCGAGGTTGAAGGCGGACGCGTCGCCGACGCGTCCCTACCTCAACACAAAGGGCGCGACTGGTGTCGCGCCCTCATCGTGCTTCGCAGCATGCCAGCGTGCCAGCATGCCCCCTGGCGGCGCAGCCGCCGTTACTTCTTCGCGCCTTCGAGCTTTTCCTTGAGCTCGGGGTGGTTCTTGAGGACTTCGGCCTTCTGTTCCGGCGTCATCTTCTCGAAGCGTTCCTTCATCTTTTCGCGGAGCTTGAAGTCGGCGCGGCGGTCGGGGCCGGCATCCTTGGCACGCTCCTTCAGCTTCTCGGCGATCTCGGGATGATCCTTAAGCCAAGCCTGACGTTCCTCGGGCGTCATGTCTTTGAGCTCCGGGTGCTTCTTGAGGATTTCTTCGCGGACATCGCCGGCGCCTTTCGAGGCGATCTCGCGACGCGGGCCTTTTTCGGGGGCTGCGACGGCCGCAGGGGTGAGTCCGGATAGGAGGAGGCCGGCGGCGAGTAGGAGGGCGTAGTTCATAGTAGGGTTACGTGGATAGAACACCGTGTCCGCAGACGGAGTTTCGGAGGATCGCATACAATCAAAGGCCAGGATGACCGAGCCGGTCATCCCTACCCATGACAGGTATTCGCGGTAAGCGGTTGGCGGTTAGGATCGAAAAACGAGAGGCAACTATGTCGTGACGCGGTCCCGACCCTACCTTGGGCGCAGGGCTGAGGTTTGTGCTTTTCATGGGAGCGGCTAGCTCGCATTGGGTTGAGGCACGATGACGTTGACGACCGAATCCTTGATCTGGCTGTGCTGTGCCGGCGGCGTCGGCGGTTTCATCGATTCCATCGCGGGAGGCGGCGGGCTCATCACCGTACCGGCGTTGTTGGCGGCGGGGTTGCCGCCGCAGTTGGCTTTCGGGACGAACAAAGCGCAGAGCTCGGTCGGGACGACCGTGGCCGTGGTACGCTACGCCAAGGGCGGCCTGATCAGCTGGCCACAGGTGCGCTCGGCGGCCCTCGTCAGTTTCATCGCCTCGGCGTTCGGCGCCTGGGTCGTCACCCTGGTCAGCAACGACGTCCTCAAGGCCATCGTACCGTGGCTGCTGTTGGCGATCGTGGCGTATGTGATGTTCAGTCCCAAACTGGGCGAGGAGGGTGGTACGCCCAAGATGCAGGCGGGACTCTTCGGACTGCTCTTTGGCAGCTTGCTTGGGTTCTACGACGGCTTCTTCGGGCCGGGGACCGGGGCCTTCTGGACAATCGCCACGGTCGCCTTGCTCGGGCTCGAACTGCGTCGCGCGACCGCGTATACCAAGGTCGTGAACCTCGGGAGCAATCTCGGGTCGCTGGTCGTCTTCGCTTTCAAGGGAGCGGTCTTATTGCCCGCGGCGGCCGCGATGGTCGGCGGGCAGCTGATCGGCACCTATCTCGGGTCGGGCCTCGTCTTGGCCAAGGGCGCTACCCTGATCCGGCGCGTCTTCCTGTGCGTCGTGATCGGGATCGTGGTCAGGTTGTTGTGGACCAGATAGGTTGAAGCGGTTTGCGGTTGGCGGTTAGGGTGGGGAGATGCAAGAGCCAGCGGCCGGCCAAGGATGGCCAGCCCTACCTCGATGTGCCAAGCCACCCTCAGGCCAGGCGCTGGTAGGCCCAGATGAGGCCGGCGAGGGCGATCAGCGCGGAGGCGGGGATGACGACGAAGCGGCGATACTTCGTCTCGTCCTTGATCCAGAAGGTGAAGGTGAAGGCCAGGCCGATGACGGCGAGCTGGGCGGCCTCGACTCCGACGTTGAAGCCGGTAAGGGCGAGCAGGAAGGAGTCCTGAGGGATGGGCTTCTCGGCGAGGCCGCTGGCGAAGCCGAGGCCGTGGATCGATCCAAAGATCAGCACGATGACCAGGCGCCAGCGCGTGTACTCCGGGTGGAAGATGTTCTCGATGGCGATGGCCGCGATGCTCAGGGCGATGATGGGTTCGACGATAGAGGCGGGGACCTTGATCATGCCGGCGGCGGCGAGGCCCAAGGTAAGGGAGTGGGCCAGCGTGAAGGCCGTGACCTGGGTCAGGACGGGTTTCCAGGAGCGACTGAGCAGGAAAAGTCCGAGCACGAAGAGAATATGATCCAGGCCTTCGGGGAGCACGTGGGTGAAGCCATAGCGGAGGAAGTCGACGAAAGTGTTCCAGCCGCCGTGCTCATCGTGTTGAGCCGAGATCGAGCCCGCCGTCGGTTGGGTGGGCTGGGCCGCGGCCAGACCGGTCAGGTCGAGCGTGAAGCTTGATTCGCCCGGGAAGAGGACCGGGACGCGAGGGTGTTCTTGGCCGTTGATCGTGTTCATGAACACGACGGCGACCTTATGACCAGGGAGGGAACGGACCTTCCAGCCGGTGACGCCGGCGGGAATCTTCGTCTTCCAGCGACCACGGGCGACGACGGCGTCGGTCATCGAGAGGAGCGGCTTGCCGGTCTCCGCGATGAAGTCGTAGGTGAAGTCGGGTTGGATCCGACCGATCGGCTCGAGGGTGAACTCGAGGTAGGTGGCCACCCATGCACGGGTCTGCTTGAGCAGTTCTTCGCGCTGTGCCTTGGTGTAGGTCAGGAATTCCTTTTGCTCCAGCGAAGGGGCCATCTTCGGGCTTTCGGACCAGTTACGGGGGTTGATTTCGATCGTAATCTCGGTCTCGCCGCCGGTCTGGAAGATGCCGCGGACCGGCACGTCGGGGATGGAATGGGCCCAAAGCAGCCCGGAAAACAGGGTAAAAAAGCCGAAAAGCGCGACTCGGAGGAGGGGGGTGGTCCTGGGCATCAAGGCAGGATGAGCGGGCAGATGAGGCTTTCAACCTAGATTGTGGTTTGCCTTCTGCAACTTTGGCAGGGTATAGGTGTTCCCTCCCCGTAATACCATGAAGAACATCCTCAGCATCCTCACCGTTCTCGCTCTCGCTGCCGCCGCTCAGGCTGGTTGCGGCGCCAAGATCGCCTCCAAGGGCACCGTCAAGTCCTACGACTCCGAAAAGAAGGAGCTCGTCGTGACCGTCGCCGGCAAGGACACCTCGTTCACCCTCACCCCTGAGACCGAAGGCGCCGACAAGGCCGCTGACCTCAAGGGCAAGGCTGTCGAAGTCAATGTCGACAAGCACGTGAAGACCAAGGTCCTCTCCGTCGCCGTCTCCGCCGAAGCCCCTAAGGGCGACGAGCCGAAGACCGACAAGAAGAAGAAGAAGGAAAAGAAGGCCTAATC
>RGES01000109.1 GCA_009917805.1 Verrucomicrobiota bacterium | reverse complement strand
GGGCGAAGTGCGGGAGGCCGGGCAGGGCGCCGACGGGGTTGGGCGCGGCCTTGAGGTCGCGGGCGAGGAGCGAGCCGAGGGCGACGGCCCCGATGCCCTGGACGCCGGCGCTGAGGAAGCTGCGGCGCGTCAGGCGCTCGCGCCATTCGGAAGGAGAGAGTTCGAAGTCCATGGGGTTCAGTCGCGGGTGACGGCGGCGTCGAGGTTGTAGAGGGCGAGGCAGGTCGCGGTGAGCGCGGCGTGCTCGGCGGCGGGGATGGCCGCGTCGCGTTTGCTCTCGCCGATGGCGAGGAGGGCTTCCGCGGCCTTGGCGTCGGCGGCGTAGACGGCGCGCTGGTTCGCGAGCATCTGGGCTAGGAGCGCGGGCTCCTGACCGGCAGGCGCGCGGCCGAGCACGAGGGCGAAGGCGCGGGCGAGGCGGGCCTCGTCGTTCGGCTGCTCCTTGGTCACGCGCTGGGCGAGCACGCGGGCGGCTTCGACCCACGTGGGGTCGTTGAGCATCGTGAGCGCATGCAGGGGCGAGGACGTGATCGCGGTGCGCACACGGCAGGTCTGGCGCGCGGAGCTGTCGAACATGTTCACCGGCGCGATGGTGCGACGCCAGAAGGTGTAGAGCGAACGACGGTAGAGGTCGGCGCCCTTGGACTGCGGGTAGGTGAAGTCGCGCTCCTTGGTGATCGCGAGGCTCTCCCATGGGCTCTCCGGCAGGTAAGGGTAGACCGGCACGCCGCCGACCTGGGCGTTGAGCAGGCCGCTCGAGCTCAGGGCGACGTCGCGGAGAAGGAGCGAAGGCAGGCGTAGGCGCGGGGCGTGCGCGAGCAGCTTGTTCTCGGGGTCCTTCTGGAGGTGCTCCTTGGTGACGACGCTCGACTGGCGGTAGGTCTTGCTGGTGACGATGAGCTTCTGGAGGGCCTTGGTCTTCCAGCCGGACTCGCGGAACTCGACGGACAGCCAGTCGAGCAGGTCCTGGTGCGTGGGACGGTCGCTCTGCACGCCGAGGTCCTCGGAGGTGCGCACGATGCCCTTGCCGAAGAGCTGCTGCCACTGGCGGTTGACCTGCACGCGCGCGGTCAGCGGGTGCTCGGGGCGGAAGAGCCACTGCGCGAGGCCGAGGCGGTTCTTGGGCGCGTCCTTCGGCAGCGGCGGCAGGAAGCCGGGCGCGTCGAAGGAGACCTTGTCCTTCTTCGAGAGGTAGGCGCCGCGGTCGAGGATGTTGGTCTCGCGCGGCATGTCGTCGGACATCACCATCACGCGCGGCAGGATGTCGCCGCGGTAGCCGTCGAGCAGCATCTTCGCGCGGTCGATCTTCTTGAACGCCGCGAGGGTCTTACGTTCTTCGGGGAAGACGTTCTTGGTGTAGTGATCGCGGAGCTTCTTCGTCTCGGCCGCGGTGCGCTTCTTGTCCGGCGCGAGCAGGGCTTCGAGTTCCTTGGGCAGCATGCCCTTGTCCTTGGCCGGCTTGGCGAGCCAGGCTTCGAAGGCCTTGGTCTGATGCGTGAAGAAGTCCTTGTTCACCGCGTCGAAGTCGGCCTGCAGCTTCGCGAGTTCGGCGGCCTGTTCGGGCGAAGGCGCTTCGACGACCGTGGTGTCGAGGCGGAAGCGGCTGCGGCCGCCGGTCTGCGTGGTGCCGCCGCTCGGGGTGCCGCGTTCCTTCACGTGGTTGAAGGCGTCCAGCCACTGGTAGTAATCCTTCTGCGTGATCGGGTCGTACTTATGATCATGGCACTGCGCGCAGGCGACCGTGAGTCCGAGCCAGGTGGTCGTGGTGCTCTCGACGCGGTCGAAGAGGCTGACGTAACGTTGCTCTTCGGCGATGTTGCCGCCTTCGCCGTTGAGGATGTGGTTACGGTTGAAGGCCGTGGCGATCTTCTGGTCGAGCGTCGCGTTCGGGAGCAGGTCGCCCGCGAGCATCTCGGTGCTGAGCTGGTCGAACGGCTTGTCGGCGTTGAGGTTCTTCACGAGCCAGTCGCGCCAGATCCACTGGAAGGTGTCGCCGTCCTGCTGGAAGCCGTTGCTGTCCGCGTAGCGCGAGGCGTCGAGCCAAGGCAGGGCCATGCGTTCGCCGTAGTGCGGCGAGGCCATCAGGCGGTCGACCTGCTTCGCGTAGGCGTCGGGGCTTTGGTCGGCGAGGAACGCGGCGGTCTCCTCCGGCGTGGGCGGCAGGCCGATGAGGTCGAGCGACAGGCGGCGGAGCAGCGTGGCCTTGGGGGCTTCCGGCGAAAGCGTCAGGCCGGCCTTGGTCAGCTTCTCGACCACGAAGGCGTCGACGGGGTTCTGCTCGCCGTTGGCAGGCAGGGCGGGGCGGACGGGCGCGACGAAGGCCCAGTGCGGCTTGTATTCGGCGCCTTCGGCGATCCAGCGCTTGAGGATTTCCTTCTGCGCGGCGGTGACCGTGCGATGCGAATCCGGCGGCGGCATCACTTCGTCCGAATCCTTCGAGAAGAGACGCTTCACCAGGTCGCTCGCCTCGGCGTCGCCGGGGACGAAGGCCTTGTGCTTGAGCGCGTCCTCGCGGACGTCGAGGCGGAGCTTCGCCTTGCGCTTGTTGCCGTCGGGCCCGTGGCAGTAGAAGCAGTTCTCCGCCAGGATCGGGCGGACGTCCTCGTTGTAGTCGAGCTTGGCGCCGAAGGCGGGCAGGGTCGCGACGAGCGCGGCGAGGAAGGGGCTGAACCGGGACATGGGGGAATTTTAGCAGGTGGAGCCCGGCCGCGGAATGGTCGGGGGCGAAGGGCGGGTTGTAGAATACGACCAACGCGTGGGCGGGCGTCAGCAGGAATGAGACAGGCTCGGTGACGGGTGGTTTCAATCCCCGATTGGGCTTAGGCTTCGTCGTGGCGGAATCGGCCAAGGAAACGGCGGAAACCCGGGCAGTGCGCATCCTTGACCGCTATATCCTCGCCGAATGGGCCAAGGTCTTCGCCCTTTCCATGCTGAGTTTCATGGGCCTGCTGCTGCTTTCGGAAGGCTATAACTGGATTCCCGACTTCCTCGGCTGGGGCGCCTCGATCGGCACGATCGTCGCCTACCTGCTGCTCGGCTTGGTCAAGAGCCTGTCGATGCTCATCCCGATCTCGCTGCTGATCTCGGTCATCTTCGTCCTCGCAAGGGCCAGGCCTACTCGGTCTCCTTCGAGAATTCCAAGGCCCGCCGTCTCTGGCTGATCTCCAACCTCGGTCTCACCACCGGCCAGGCGTTCGAGGTCATCGTGCATTCGTTCGACGAGCAGAACCGCGAGGTCCGCTGCGTGACGGCGCGCTTCGCCGAATTCCGCAAGACCGCGCTCGGCTGGCGCTGGACCTTCCGCGAAGGCCGCGACCTCCGCTTCGATCCGGCCACCGGTTCGCTCATGGCCCAGCCGCGCTTCAAGGAGCTCACGCTGCCGGACTACGACGACGACCCGGAAGTGATGTTCTATTCCACCAAGGACGCCGACAAGCTCTCGCTCCGCGAGGTCTCCCGCTTCGTCGAGCTGGCCGGCTCCAATCCCGGCGGCCAGAACGCCGCCTACGCGATGCGCTACCACTCGATCCTGTCCGCGCCGGCCATCTGCCTCGTGGTCGTCGCCGTCGCGATCCCGTTCTCCGTCCGCGCCGGCCGCATCAGCCCGATGGTGGGCGTCGCCAAGACCTTCGGCCTCTTCCTCGCCTTCTACTTCCTCTCCTCGTTCTGCTCCGCCTTCGGCGAGAGCGGCGCCTTGCCGCCGATGATCGCGGCCTGGATCCCGGCGACCCTCGCGGCGCTGTGGGTCATCCCGAAGCTGAGGGCCGTCAATTAATCCATGCTCAGAGCCATTCGTATCCGCCCCGGACGTCCCGTGCGCGCACTCCGGGGTCACCCCTGGGCCTTCCTCGGCGAAGTCGAGTTCGTCGGCGAACCGCCGGTCGACGGCGATTGCGTCGAACTGACCGACCTCAAGGGCCGCTGCCTCGGCGCGGGCCTCTGGAACGGCAAGTCGCAGATCGCCTGGCGCCGCTACTCGCGCCGCCCGATCACCCTCGACGGCCCGCTGCTCGAGGAACTCGTCACGGCTTCCGTCAACCGTCGCGCCGGCAAGCCGGTGTGCCGCCTGATCTGGTCCGAGGCCGACAGCCTGCCGGGCCTGGTGGTCGACCGCTACAACGACCTCATCACGATCCAGGCGCTGACCTGCGGCATCGACCGCCGCCTCGCCACGATCATCGACGTCCTCCAGCGCCTGCTGAAGCCGCGCGAGATCGTCCTCCGCAACGACGCCTCCACGCGTAAGCTCGAAGGCCTCCGCCAGGAGATCCGCACGGTCTCGGGCAAGCCGCTCGAACCCTCGTGGATGGAAGTCGGCGGCGTGCAGGTGCTCATCGACCTCATGGGCGGCCAGAAGACCGGCACCTATCTCGACCAGCTCGACCAGCATCAGAACGTCGCGAAGCTCGCCAAAGGCCGCCGCGTGCTCGACGCTTTCTGCAACCAGGGCGGCTTCGGCCTCGCCTGCGCCAAGGCCGGCGCCGCCAGCGTGCTCGGCCTCGACCAGTCCGAGGACGCCATCGCCGCCGCCCGCTCGGCCGCCGAACGCAACGGCCTCAGCGCCTCGTTCGAGGTCGCCAACGTCTTCGACTGGTTCACGGAACACCGCGAGGCGTCCTTCGACCTCATCGTGCTCGATCCGCCGCCCTTCGCCCGCAGCAAGGACGCCGTCGACGGCGCCCTCCGCGGTTACAAGGAGCTCAACCTCCGCGCCCTGCGCCTGCTCGCCCCCGGCGGCATCTTGGCGACCTATTCCTGCTCGCATCGCGTCTCGGAAGAGATGTACCTCGAGGTCATCGAAGCCGCCGCCTCGGATGCCCGTCGCGAGGCCGTCATCCTTGAACGCACGTCGCAGCCGGCCGACCACCCGGTGCTGCTGAACTTCCCCGAGAGCCGGTACCTGAAGGGCTTCATCATCGAGATTCGGGCTTAACTCCCGGACCGCTTCCGCTTTCATCGCGCCATGATCGTC
>RGES01000108.1 GCA_009917805.1 Verrucomicrobiota bacterium | reverse complement strand
CGCTTCGCGCCGTCGACCGTCCATTCGCGTTCGACGAACCCTTCGGGCGGCTTGGCCGCGAAGAGATCACGGAGACGGTCCTGCGCCGGCATCGCGACGGCATAGAACAGGAAGAAAGCGATGAGGACGAACTGGGGCATAAACGAGAGGGGCTTCCCGATGTAACACCGGGAAGCCCCTCGAGGTTGCCGGGAATCCGGCTTAGTCGCGACGGCCGCCCGCGAAGAAGCGGATGACGTAGAAGAGCAGCGTGACGAAGGACGAGAACAGGATGAAGGCCGCGGCGACGTGCTGGTCGGTCTCGAGGGTGTTCTTGATCTCGTTGGTCTGGTAGAGGATCACCGTGGCCATCAGGACGATCATCGCGATGGAGAACCAGGCGCCGAGGGTCAGGCCGGCGATGGCGGCCACGAGCACGATCGCCAGGGCGGCGAAGCTGCCGAGGATGATGGCGATGCGCAGGAAGGAGAAGTCGAGGCTGGTCATGAAGACCAGGGCCGTCAGGCCGGCGATCATGCCGCCGGTGACGATGCCGGCCGGGACGAGCACGCTGCTGGCGTTACCCTTGGTGGACAGGATGACATAGCCGATGAGCGGGATGAAGATCAGGGCTTCGAGCACCACATAGAGGCCGAGGCCGGCATACTGGGCGCCACGGGAGGCACGGTTGAAGGCGAGCGACTGGGCGACGGTGGTGGCGCCCCAGAAGGCGAGCATCACCAGGAGGATGCTCCAACCGCCGAGGGACTGGATCATCGAGAAGAGGCCGGAGAACAGCGCGAAGGCGATGCCGGTCTTATGGTCGAAGCCGACGAAGAAGATCGCCAGCAAGGCCGCGAAGGCGGCGAAGCCGAGGGCCACGAGGCCGTAGGTGCGACGGAAGAAGGCGGCGCGGTCGGCGGCCGGGGCGTCAGCGACGATGAAGGGATTGGATTCCATGTCCTCCATCATAGCCCTTTCGCCGGTCAGTCAAGTCCACCCCGTCGTTCAACGGTTACGAAACCGTACCGAAATTATCCTGAAGCGCCGGCCGAGAAATCCTGCCGGATGCTCCTCGGCGAAGCGCTGCACGACCATCTCGCACACACAGCTGCCACCCTCCCCCGAGGCCTGGCCGGTGACGCGGAAGGTGTCACCTCTGACCGTCAAGACGGGTGCCCACGCCTCCAACAGGTCCTCCGCCCGGAGACGGACCGGCAATTCGGGCGCCGCCGCAACGCAAGGCGCATCGAGCGCCGCCGCGTCCAAGGCATGCTCGAGCAAACGCGAGCGAGCCAACGCCTCCAGGGAAGGATAAGGCCATCCGTGACTTGGCTGCAGTTCCACGATCTTCCGAGCAAGGCCCTCGAGCGCAGCGGCCTCGACGGAGCGCACGGATTGCTGGCCGGCCAATCCCGCGAAGGAATCGCCCGACGATGCCGCCATCGCCCGATCGGCGACGTCCCCCGGCGAGAGCGCGCCCCATTTGGCCAGAGCCGCCCCTCCAGGTCGCGTGAAGAAAAGCCGTCCGCTCAGCTCCTGCGGCTCGAACGGGCCACCGCCATCAGGCTTCCACGTGCCTTCGGCCGCGCCTAAGAAACGCTCCCACGCCCTGACGTCGCGGGAGTTGACGTTGAACGCACCGACGACCAAGAAACCGCCTGCAGATTCGGACGAACCCGAGATAACGCCGCTTGCTGCAGGAACAAGGAAGGGATTGTGCGATACGATACCCGGCTCGGGCACTTCCAATGGGGCGCTGAAGAAAGCTCGATCTAATCGCTTCATCCAATCGGCAGAGTCGGGAGACTCCAGATGACGCAACGCACCGACGGAAAGCCAGGGACGACACGGGACATCCCTCAGCCTCACCGAGGCGAACGCCCCTACGTCAGCGGCATCATGACGATTGACCCGCGCATCCCAGAGCAGCCCGGCCAAAGGAGAGGCGTCATGATCCACGACGTCCAACGCCGAACGCACAGGATGATCGACGACCCATTCGGCGGCTTCCGCGGGGACGGAGAAATCCCAGAGCGGCTTCGACAGCGAACCCCGCGCAGCAGCCGCCCAGAGTTCACCCGGCTCACGGGGGCGAAGTCGCACGCGAAGGCAGGCCCGCCGCTCCTCGATCACGTAACCCGAACTATCCTCCCGGGAATAATCCTCGCCGGTGGTCCGGATGAGAAAGTCCGGAAAGGAGAGGTTCTCCAAGACGATGACGGGCCTGGCGGGATAGTCGGAGATGGCGACGTCTCGCGCCGGCTCCCCGGCATAGGGACGGAGACGGATGCCGACCTTGCCCCTGAAGCGTACCGCGATCTCGACACGATCCGTCGGCAGGAAGACCGTCGGGTCAGGCCGCCTCCAACCAGGTCCGTGATAAGACCTATCCATCTTCCAGGTCATCTTGGTCAGGATGCGCGCCAATCCTTGCGGCTGCGTGACCGGCGACGGATTGACCAAGGCGAAGACTTCGCCGGGCAGCAGCCCGCGTCCGCTCATGCCGAAGGTCGCGGCATCGGTGACCTCCGCCCAGAACCATAACCCTCTTTCACGCAGACCCTGCCGGATGACGCCGAAATCTTCCTGCGGACAATCATCCAGGTCCGCGACGAAGGCGCTGAGCGTCTCGAGGTTCGTGATCGTCACTTCGGGCGAGCCGACGAACTCCACGAGGAACATCTTCCCCTGCGGACCACCGAGGACCGGCACGCTGAGGCGATTCCAGAAAACGGCGCTGCCGTGAAAGCGCAGACGATGGCGGCCATCGCTCCTTGCGTTGAAGAAGCCGAGGCTCAGCCGGAGGTCCGCCAGCACCGGCAACGTGTCGAGCAGGCCTGACTCTTGCGCCATACGGACAGGCGGCACGCCTTTTGCCGGGGACTGCCCGAATCCAGCGCCACGAAGCGTCGAAGCCAAGGGCTGACCAAGTTCGGCGATCAACCCTGCCTCGGCCGAGAGATCCCGCTTCCACCCGCCACGGACCGGGTCGGTGAGAAGCCCGCGCACCTGCCAGGAGAGACCAGGGCCTTGGCGTGGCTCATAATAATCCGGTCCGCCCACCGCGAGCGCGACGGCCTGAGCGGGCGAGACCGACGACGCCAAAGCCCGAGGCAACCTGGCGCGGCCGACGTTGCTGGTGGCCCAAGCAGAAGCCCGCAAAACACCCTCCGAGCAAGCCGACACGTCGTGACCCATGGACAGGTCCGCGACGTCCCAACGAGAATACACGGAACCTTGTGCCGCTTCCCCTGTCAGCGGAGACGCGGTGGTTTTTCCGGCCGCCATCAGAGCTCCGGATGATGCGTAATCATGCTTCGTATCCGGGCCCATGCTCGCCTGCAATTCGGCCAGCCCTCGCTGGGCGGCCCCGACGGCGGCGGATCGCAGCATCTCGGCACGGCGGACCGCCTCTTGCTGCCGTGATTCCAACAGGATCAACGATGCCGCCGTAAACGCGAGCGCGCCCAGCGTCGCGAGCAACATCAACGCGACCAATGATGCTAATCCGTTTCTCTTATTCATCGATGAGGAATAAGCCCCATCCTCTTTCCGTTGATAATAACACGGCAAAACAGGAGATATCTCATGTATCGATTCCATGAAGACATCATTGCGCAAGATCCGCGTCAGCCGTCCCGCCGCTCACCCGACCTTCCCGCTCGCGAAGAAACCACCCGTCTCGTCCTCGCCTGACGCCAAGAAGCGCGTGCTCGTGATCGAGGACCAGTCCGCGGTCTGCGACCTGGTCGCGGAGATGATCCACGCGCACCCGCGCTGCGTCTCGGTCGGCACCGCGTCCGACGGACAGAGCGCCATCGAGATGGCGCTGCGGCTGCGCCCCGACATCCTCGTGCTCGACGTCATCATGCCCGGCGTCGGCGGCATCGAGGTGCTCCGCCGGCTCGGCGGCAGCCTGCCCGCGACGAAGGTGCTCATCTTCTCGGGCAAACAGGAGCCGCACATCGTCCGCGCCCTCATGCAGGCCGGCATCCACGGCTTCGTGAACAAGAACGGGCCTCTCTCCGAACTCCGCAAGGCGCTCGAGGCCGTCGCCCTCGGCAACACCTGGTTCAACGAGGACTTCAGCCGGACGGTCCGCCAGGCCCTCGCCTCCCCCGCCCACCTCGGCGAAGGGATGATCGACCAGCTCACCCCGCGCGAACGCGAGATCGCGGTGCTCATCGCCCAGAGCCACAGCAGCAAGGAGGTCGCCGGCCGGCTGAACATCAGCATCAAGACCGCCGAGAACCACCGGGCCAACCTGATGCGCAAGCTCGGGGTCCGCGACGTGGCCGGACTGGTCCGTTTCGTGGTCCGCCAGGGCCTGGTCGACCCCGCCGCGGAATAAGATTGTTACCAACGGACGCCTTTTTGCGTTCGCCTGCGGCCGGGGGCAGGACAGAATCGTCTTCACTCCCCCATGAAGACAACTTCCCGGAAGGCGAAATCGGTCGTGGTCGTGGAAGACCAGACCGCCATCTGCGAACTGATCATCGAGATGCTCGAGGCCCGCGGTGCCTATCGCGTCCTGGGTTCGACGGCCGACGGCCACGAAGGCCTCGCCCTCGCCAAGCAGCTCAAACCGGACATCCTCATCCTCGACATCCTCCTGCCGGGCATCAGCGGCCTGGAGATCCTTCGCCAGCTTCATGACAGCCAGCCCGACCTGAAGGTGCTCATCTTCTCCGCGAAGTCCGAGAAGCAGATCGCCCGCGGCCTCCTCAAGGTCGGCGTCCGCGGCTACGTGCCGAAGAGCGCCCGTCTCTCCGAACTCCGCCAGGCGGTCGACGCCGTCGCCGCCGGCGACACCTGGTTCAGCGAAGCCTTCCAGAAGGCGATGGCCGACGCCCTCACGGCCCCGGAAAGCGACGTCGACGCCAAGGGCTCGACGCTCACGGAACGGGAGAAGGAAATCGCGATCCTGCTGGCGAAGAGCTTCTCGAGCAAGGAAGTGGCCGTGAAACTCGACATCAGCGCGAAGACGGTCGAGAACCACCGCACGAACCTGATGCGCAAGCTCGG
>RGES01000107.1 GCA_009917805.1 Verrucomicrobiota bacterium | reverse complement strand
GACACGAGGGACATGCCGGTGAGCTGGGTGGCGAGGTACATGGCGACCTGACGGGGGAAAGCGATGTTCTGCATGCGACGCTTGGACGTCATGTCCGACATCTGGATGCGGTAGTGCTCGGCGACCTTACGCTGGATGACCTCGGCGGTGAGGGTGTGGCTGGCTTCCTCGACGAGGATGTCATGGAGCAGCTTCTCGACCTGCGCGAGTTCGAGGGGCTTACGGGTCATGCCGGTCAGGCCGACGATGCGGGTGACGGCGCCTTCGAGGTTGCGGACGTTGCGGGCGATGCGGGAAGCGATGAACTCGGCGATCTCCGGCTGGAGGTCGAGGCCGCGGGCGGCGGCCTTCTTGCGCAGGATCGCGATGCGGGTCTCGAGGCCCGGGGCCTGGATGGAAGCGACCATGCCCCACTGGAAGCGGGAGACGAGGCGTTCCTGGAGCTTGGCGATCTCGGAAGCCGGACGGTCGCTCGTGAGGACGACCTGCTTATGGTTGTTATGCAGCTCGTTGAAGGTGTGGAAGAACTCGTCCTGCGTGGATTCCTTGCCGGCGAGGAAGTGGATGTCGTCGATCAGGAGCAGGTCGAGTTCGCGGTAGCGGCGGCGGAAAGCGGCGACGCTGCCGGTCTGGAGGGCCTGGATGAAATCGTTGGTGAACGTCTCGGACGAGATGTAGGCGATGCGGGCCTGCGGGTTGGCGGCGTAGACCGAGTGGGCGATCGCGTGCATCAGGTGCGTCTTGCCGAGGCCGGTCGGACCGTGGATGAAGAGCGGGTTGTAGTAGTGGCCCGGTTCCTTGGCGACGGCGAGCGAGGCGCCATGGGCCATCTCGTTCTCCGGACCGACGATGAAGTTGTCGAAGGTGTTGGTCGCCTTGATCGCCGGAGCCGGCGAAGCGGCGGCGGCGGACTGACGCGACGAGCGCGCGACCGGAGCGGGCGCGGGAGCGGCCTCGCGCGAGGCGTCGACCGAAGCGGTCAGACGGAAATCCATGTTACGTCCGGCGACGAGCGTCAGCTGACGACGCAGCATCTCGGCGTAGTTGCTGTTCACCCAGGCTTCGGTGAGGACCGACGGAGCTTCGAGGACGAGGACCTTGCCTTCGACGATGCTGAGAGGCTGCAGAGAAGAGATCCAAGTTTCGAAATCCGCGCGAGGAAGGGCGTTACGGAGCTCGCTTTTTGCGGTCTCCCAAAGGGAAAGGTGGCTGACAGAAGGGGACATGAGAAAGGGGGAGATTTGAGAAAGGTTGTTCACAGGCTCTTTGGAAGCCCGAAAGTGAGGTATTTTTGTAAAACGAATGTTAATGAAACGACCTACGGGTTTTAACTGCTTCCGTGCCAAAATGAGGATCGAGGGCGGTCGCAGCGTAAGTCGTTGATGAAATGGATGTTGAGAGGTTAAAAATTGGTTTCCTCCATTTGATGTCCGGCGGAGGGGCCGGTAAGGATCCGAGGGGTGCGAATCGGAAGGCATTTGTGAACGCGCGGTGGCGAGGGACAAGTGCAAGCCCTGCACAGGTTATTAACAGGACCCCTGTAGATAAGAAAGTGAGGTTTCTGTTGCACGTCTGTCACAACCTCACCGTTGCCTTGTGAATAGGGGTTTTAATTCACCTCACCGATTCCGCGAGGTGTTCGTCGCGCACGCGACGAAGGTCGTCCAAGGTGAGGCAATAGCGGAGCCGGTCACGCAACTTGCGCGAACCAGGCAGGCCATGCGTCAGCGGATGCATGCGATCGAGCATCCAGCGGACGTCCCGCGAGCCCAGACGCGAGGCATGCACCTCGATCGTGAGCTCGGCCAGGCGGATCATGCAATCCCAGCGCTGCCGGATGCCGATTTCAAGGGACTCCCCCTCCCTGCCCGCCATCGCGGCCTTGATCTGGGCGAAAATCCAAGGGTTCCCGAGCGCCGCGCGGCCGATCATCAGCCCGGACACCCCGGTCTCGCTGCGGCGGAGCATCGCCGAGACCCCGTCCTTGACGTCGCCGTTGCCGATGACCGGGATCTCGACGGCGGCCGCGACCTGGGCGATCCAGCCCCAGTGAGCCTCCCCCGAATACCCCTGCTCCTTGGTGCGACCGTGCACCGCCAAAGCTTCGACGCCCAGCTCCTGGAGACGGCCGGCCACCTCGACGGCCACGATGGTGGAGTGATCCCAGCCCAGTCGCATCTTGGCCGTCAGCGGGACGTCGGGAATGGCGTCCTTCACGGATTTCACGAGATCGTAGAGCAACGGCGTGCAGCGCAGGAGCCCGGAACCGGCGTTCTGTTCGATGACCTTATGCGCGGGGCAACCGAAATTGAGGTCCAGGAAATCAGGCTTCATGCGGTCGCAGACCAGGCGGGCGGCCTTGGCCATCGACGAGGGGGTGGCGCCGAAGATCTGCACGCCCATCGGCCGCTGGCCTTCGGTGAAGTCGACCATCTCCCAGGCTTTGACGTTGTCGCGGATCAGCGCCTCGGACTGCACGAACTCCGTGACCATCACGTCGGCCCCCTGCTCCTTGCAGAGCTGACGGAAGGCCACGTCGGTGTGACGGGCCATCGGCGCGAGGTAGAGCGGGAACTTGCCCGGGCCGAACCACGGCAGTCGTGGCGCGACCTTGCTCACGGGCGGCCGTCCTTCTTCTTCAGCGCGGCCTTGAGCTCGCGCCACCGGGCCAGGCGTTCGGCGATCTGCGGCTCGGCGCCGGCGTCACCAGGATGATAGAGCGACAACGGACGGGAAAGATAATCCTGGCCGCTCACGGCCTCGGGGTAATCATGGCTGTAACGATAGGTGCCGCCGTTGCCTAAGCTCTTGTTGACGCTGTTGTGCGCATCCTTGAGGTGTAACGGCACTTCCTGCCGCGGCAGGTTGCGCACGGCATCCTTCGCCGCGGAGATCGCCAAGGTGGTGCTGTTGCTCTTCGGGGAAAGGGCCAGGAAAAGCGTCGCATGGGCGAGGGCGTATTCGCACTCGGGCATGCCGACCATCTCGCACGCCTGGAAGGCCGCGGTGGCCACGCCCAAGGCGCGCGAATCGGCCAGACCGACGTCCTCGGAGGCGCAGATGACGAGGCGACGGGCGATGAAGCGGGGCTCCTCCCCTCCTTCGAGCATCAGGAAGAGCCAATAGAGGGCCGCGTCAGGGTCGCCGCCGCGCACGGACTTGATGAAGGCCGAAGCGGTGTCGTAGTGATCGTCGCCGCCGTCGTCATAACGGATGCGCCGCTCGCGGGCGAAGGAGGCCACGGCTTCGTCGGTGACGCTGCCGAGCGCCGGGGCGGAAAGGACCAGGGTCTCGAGGCAGTTCAACGCGCGACGCAGGTCTCCCGAAGCCATCTCGGCGACTTGTTGGAGGACCTTCTCGGAAGCCTTGATGCCCAAGGCGCCCAGGCCGCGCTCCTTGTCGGCGAGCGCGGTGCCGAGGAAGGCGGCGATTTCGGGAGGCGACAAGGGATCGAGCCGGAAAAGATGACTGCGGCTCAGGAGCGCCGGCACGACGTACAGGCCGGGGTTATGGGTCGTGCAACCGATGAGTCGTACCACGCCGGCCTCCACATCCGGCAGGAGCAGGTCCTGCTGGGCTTTGTTGAAACGATGGATCTCGTCGACGACCAGGACGGTCTTACGCGAAGGCTGGCGACGGGCGTCGGCCAGGATCTCGCGCAACTCTGGCGTACCGGACAGGACCGCGTTCACGCGCACGACGAAGGACCGGGTCTCGGCGGCGATGACCTCGGCCAAGGTGGTCTTCCCGCAACCAGGTGGTCCGTAGAAAAGCAGCGAGCCGAAGTTGTCCGCCTTGATCAGACGCGGCAGCAAGGCCTCGGGGCCGAGCAGGCCGGCATGGCCGACGACCTCGGAGAGATTCCGCGGGCGCATCCGCGAGGCGAGCGGGCGACGGCGCTCCGGGATGGCGTCAGGCACCCCCTGGCCCAGGCCAGGCAGGGCGTCGTCCGACCCAAGGCGCCGTTCAGCCACGACTTACTTCTCTTCCGCGAAGGGCACCAGGTGGCAGTAGGGCTTCTTGCCCCGCAGCTGGTAATACTTCTGGTGATATTCTTCGGCGCGCCAGAACTTCGGAGCCGGTTCGATCTGGGTGGCGATCGGTCGGCTGAAGGTCTTGGCGAGGGTCAGCGCGATCTTCACGTCGTCCGCGACCTTCTTCTGTTCGGGCGAATGGGTGAAGATGACCGAGCGATACTGGTCGCCGATGTCAGGCCCCTGGCGGTTGACCTGCGTCGGGTCGTGCATCTTGAAGAAATACTCGACCAGCGTGCGGTAGGTCACCTTGGAGGGATCGAACGTCACCTCGATGACTTCGGCATGACCGGAGGTATGGGAGCAGACGTCCTCGTAGGTCGGGTTGTCGATCTTGCCGCCGGCATAGCCGCAGACGGCCGAGAGGACGCCGGGGATCTTGGCGTACTGATATTCGACGCCCCAGAAGCAGCCGGCCCCGAAGGTGGCTTTCTCGAGCTTGGGAGGAGTGGTCATGGTCTTTTCGGTGGAAGGCTTGGGGTCGGCCGCGAGGAGAAGACCGCCGGCGGCGCAGGCGATGAGGCCGGACTTCAGGAGGATGAGCAGCTTGTTCATGGCAGGACACCTCCACTTTGGGCGATTCCCCGACCGAAGCAAGGGGGGACGACGCTCAGGAGACCACCCCGCGCAAGGCTTCGGCCAAGGCTTCCGGCGGATGCGGATCGCGGGTCAGGCCGCGTTCTGGGGTCAGGTAGAAGGTGTCGATCGCGAAGCCCTGCTCGGTCGCGATGTTGGCGAAGGTGATGGCGTAACCGGCCTCGCGGATGGCCCGACCGACGCGGAACAGCAGGCCCAGGCGGTCGTTGCACTGGAGTTCGATGACCGTGCGGGTCAGCTCGACCTCGTAGTAGACCTCGACCTTGGCGGCCAGGGGGACGAAGGCCTTGCGACGCGGCGCGGTCATGAGCGACCGCTGCTCTTCGGCGGCGACGTCCTCCACGAGGTCGGTGCCCTCGAGCAGCGATTTCGCCAAGGCGGCGGTGAAGCGCTCCTTCGAGGCCGCTTCCTTGCCGACCGGCAGCACGACCTTGAAGAA
>RGES01000106.1 GCA_009917805.1 Verrucomicrobiota bacterium | reverse complement strand
AGCGGAAGGTGTAGTTCACCTTCACTTCATGGGCCGACTTCATGTCGACGCCCGAGTGCATGTCGTAGCTCAGGCCCGCGGAGCGACCGGCGCCCAGGGAGGCCTGGATGCCGATGCCGCCGCGGAGCACGTTCTGGCCGGCGCCGTAGGTCGCCACGTTGAAGGACGTGGGGGCGGCGGCGTCGGCGAAGCTCGCGGTCAGGCCGTTGCCGGTGCTGTTCAGGTTATGTTCGTAGGCGACGTTGAGGGAGATCGACATCGTGTCGGTCAGCTTCATCGCGTAGCCGAGGCCGACTTCCGCGTTGGTGTCCGTCTGCGTGGCTCCGGAGACGTTGAGGTTCGCGCCGGTGCCGGTCTCGGTGAAGGCGTCGAACTTGGACGTGTTGCGGCTCAGGCCGACATACGGGGTGAAGGCGCCGAGCTTGGAGAAGCTGAGGCGGGCGAGCATCGAGCTGCCGTTCAGGTTCTGGTTCGCGAAGGCCTGGCCGTTGCGGGTGCCGCTGTTCTTCAGTTTGCCGCCGGTGAGGGCGAGATCGAGGCGGGTGGCGCCGAGGTCGGCGGCGAAGCCGACGCCCAGCGACTGGCCGGAGCCCTTGGAGCTGAAGCCCGAAGCGGTGGCGGTGCCATCGTTCTGGGAGAGCAGCACCGAGAACTGGGTGCCAGCGGAGAGCGCCTTGGTCGCGATGGCGTAGGTCGCGTTGACGTCGTAGCTGCCGTTGAGGGTCGTCGGCGAAGCGGTCAGCGTGGCCTGCTGCTGGTCGTAGCCGACCTGCACGTTCCAGCCTTCCGGCGTGGCGACGGCGGTGGTCAGGGCGCGAGCCAGGGTCAGGGAGTTGCGCGAGGCCATGATCAGCGACGTGCCGTAGGGCTCGGGGGAGAGCGCATCCAGGGCGGTGTCGACGTTGGCGGCGCCGAGGAAGGCGACCGTGGCGGCGCCCATCTCGCCGGAAGCGATGAAGGCCTTGGCGGTCGCGGAACCGCCGGCGTTGGCGCGGAGCACCGTGGCGCTGGTGAGGCCGTCGGCGTAGAGCGCGCTGGCGATCGCCTTGCGGTTGGTGTCGACCGTGAGGTCGGCGAAGGTCTGCGCTTCGGTCAGGCCCGAACCATGGATGCGGCCCGTGGCGTTGTTGAAGAAGACCTGCGTGGTCTGCGTGCTGCGATCCAGCGTCGTGAACGAGCCGGAGTAGGCGCCGGCGCTGACGGCGAGGACGGACTCGGTGCGGCCGAGGTCGAACGTCCCGCCGGTCTTGGTGACCTTCAGGGTGCTGCCAGACTGGAAGGTCGCGGTGCCGGAGGCGATGACCTGGTCATGCTGCGTGCCCGCGGTCAGACCCCAGACTTCGATGTCGAGCGTGCCGGCTTCGAGGTAGTTGCCGGTGATGTTGACCGTGCCGGGGGAGTTGCCCGGGGCGAGGGTTCCGAGGTTGGTCAGGTTGCCGTTGATCGTGACGTTGCCGCCGAGGCTGCCGTTCTTGAGGATGCGGACCGCCGAGGCGAGCGAGCCGTTGACCACGAGCTTGCCGGCTTCGATGTTGGTGTTGCCGGTGTAGGTGTTGAGGCCGGTGAGGGTCAGCGTGCCGGTTCCGTTCTTCCAGAGGCCGCCCGTGCCGCCGATGGCGCCGGAGACGGTGGTGTTGGCCGTGGTGTTGAAGACTCCGCCGGTGCCGGTGAGGGCGACGTTGTGCGTGATGGCCGCGCCGTTCGCGATCACCGTGCCGCCGTTGTCGAGGGTCATCAGGTTGCCGACGACGCCGCTGTTGGAGCCGACCTTGTAGTTCAGGGCGACGAACTGGCCGCCTTCGACGAGGGTCGCGGCGCTGGCGCCGGTGGCGGCGGCATGGTTCTGGGTGGCCACCAGGAACCACTTGCTGCCGGTGATGCCGTCGTTGACGATCGAGGTGATGTCGATGATGCCGGAGTGCTCTTCGTCGATGGTCTGGAACTGGGTCGCGCCCGTGGTGAAGCGGCTGCGGTCGGACTCGAAGATCTGCACGGCGCTGGCTTCGCGGAGCGTCTGGGTGGCGAGGCTCGGGTCCACGACCCAGTGCTTGGCGACGTAGGTGTTGTTACCCGGGTCTTCCTGGATGTAGAGCAGGCCGTCTTCGCCGACGGTGATGTTGTCGAAGTAGATCGACTTGGCGCCGTCCTTGCCGGTCAGGTTGGCGGAGTCGACGACGACCTTGATGTTGCCGCCGGTGGTGAGGAGGCCGTTGGTGGCGTCGCTGTTGAAGTCGAGTTGGTAGATCTTGGAGGTGACGGCGACGCTGTTCACCGTGGCACCGGTGGTGGCGAACATGAGGGAGTCATGGTCGTACCAATGGGCGTCTTCCGGGCGGGCGAACTGGGTCACGCCTGCGGCGGTGGCGGCGGCCTGGAATTCGGCGCCGGTCTTGGCGGCGATCGTGCCGTTCGTGAAGATCGGGGCGAGCTGGAAGGTGCCGTTGATGCCGGTGGCGGCTTCGAGGGCGACGGCGCCGGTGTAGCCGGTGGCGGAGTTGACCTTGATGCCGTAGACCTGGCCGTTGGTGAGGCCGGCCTTCTGGACGGCGTTGCCGGTGTTGGTCTTGGTGCCCAGGTAGAGGAAGACTTCGCCGGGGGTGGAGTCATCAGTCAGGGCGACAGCGGTCTGGAGCAGGTTGGCCGCGCCAGGGGTGACGCCGTAGCTCGAGCGGGCGAGGGCGTTTTCCCAGGAGTTCTTACCGAGGTGGGGGAGTTCGTACATCTTGCCGGCTTCGGTGCCGGTAACGATCCAGGCAAAAGCCTTGCCTTCGACGCCGGTCTCTTCGCCGTTCATGAAGATGCGACCGTCATAACCGAAGCTGGTGCTGGCGTCCCAGAAGGCGGCGGCCTTGGGCAGGTCGGCGGAGCAGAGGCGGGCGATCGCGTAAGGGGTGGCAGGCTGGGCCCAGGTGGTCCCGTTCCACATCAGCTGGTTGGCGGCCGAGGTGACGAGGTCACCGCCGGAGATCACCTGCCAGGTTGAGGTGTTGATCACCCACTTCGAGACGAAGGCGCCGATGGCGCCATGGCCGCGGACGGTGCCGGAGGTGTTGCCGAGCTCATGGTTGGCGAGGAGGCGTGAGGTAAGGAGTCTGGGTGCTGGACGGACCGGTGATCAGGCTCTGCGCGGAGAGCGAGACCGTGGCGGCCGCGGCGATGAGGAATGAACGGGCGATGTTTTTCATTGTTGGGGACGAGCACCTTATCCCCGGGGCCTTACGGAACGGCGTCAGGAATGTTTCGGCTCCGTCATACACCCAAAGGTTGCATCCGACGCAAACGACACAAGTGACGCCGACCAGATGCAGACGCCGCATGTCTGACGCCCGCCCGTCATTTCGGGCGGGCAGCCGTCACATCCGTCACGACTCCGTCGCCTTCGTCACTTCATCATCGCCAGTCCGCGGAAGGCGAAGGCCAGGCCGAGGGCGATGAGCAGGTAGGACGAGACGTAAGGGGCGCGGTGGGCGACGCGGCTGAACCAGCCGGATTTCTCGGCGAGCTTCTTGAAGCCCCAGGAGGCGAGCACGCCGACGGAGATCATCGTGAGCGCCAGGCCGAAGCTGAAGGCGGCGACGATGCCGAAGCCCAGCGAGAATTGCTTCACCTGCAGGCAGACGATGAGGATCGAGACCGCGGCGGGGCAGGGCATGAGCCCGCCGGTGAGGCCGAAGAGGACGATCTGGCCCGTGGTGACCTGGCGGTTGGCGAAGCGCTGGCGGATCTCCTCCGCGTGGGCGCGGGCATGCGCATCCTCGTCCTCGAGGTCGTCATGGTCATGATGATGGTCGGCCTCGGCGTACACGAGGGCGATCACGGTCTCCCCGGAGGGCCCGCGGACGGTCGCCTCGGCCTTGAAAGCATGCGGCTCAGGGATGGCGGCGTCGGACTCCCAGTAGCCCTCCTTGGCGACGAACCGGAAGACCTGTTCGGTGCCATCCTCGCGAAGGGTGCGGACCGAGGCCGGCGTGAGACCCGGCTGCGCAGGGAAGGCGACGCGGAAGACCGGCGGCACGCCGTCTTCGAAGATATCGAGGGTCAGTTCGCCGTCGGCCGTCTTCAGCGACTTGCTTTCGTCGTGGTGATGATGGTGATGGTGCGCGTGTCCCTGTTCTTCGCGCAGGCGCATGATCGTCCAGACCGCCATGCCGACGACGATCAGGCCGCTGATGAGGAGGAAGTAGGGTTCGGTCTGCTCGACGTTCCAGTGGGAGCCGTACTTGAGGGCCAGCCCGGCGAGGATCCAGATGATGAGCGTATGGGAGAGCGCGGCGCAGAAGCCGAGCAGGGCGGCCTGCCAGACCGTGCCGCGGATCGCGATGATGAAGGCCGCCATCATTGTCTTCGAGTGGCCGGGTTCGAGGCCGTGGAGGGCGCCGAGGACGATCGCCACCGGAACGTAGAGCCAGGCATGGGCGGTGCCCTGTTGGAGGAGCTGCGAGAAATCCATGCGCCGACCCTAGCCTATTATCGAACGGTGTCCACCTCGGGGATAGGCTTGCGATAAGGCGGCGGCTTTCGCTTTGTTTCTTCCGCATGAAGACCGTCACCCTTGGCCAGAGTCAGCTCACCTCCAGCCGCCTGGCCTATGGCTGCTGGCGTATCGCCACCAAGGGCGACGCCGTCGCGGATTACGCCACCGCCAAGGCCGCGGTCTTCGCCGCCGTCGACGCGGGCTATACGCTCTTCGACCATGCCGACATCTACTGCGACGGGGAGGCCGAGCGCGTCTTCGGCCGGATCCTCAAGGAGAACCCCGGCCTGCGGGCCAAGATGACGATCGCGACCAAGGGCGGCATCCGTTTCAAGAACCGTCCCGTCGGCGCGCCGGTCCGCTACGACTTCTCACGTGCCCATCTCATCGCCCAGTGCGAGCTGTCGCTCAGGCAGCTCGGCGTCGAGACGATCGACCTCCTCCACCTGCATCGTCCCGATTACCTCATGGACGCCGCCGAGGTCGCCGGCGTCTTCACGGAACTCCGAGCGGCCGGCAAGGTGCGCGAATTCGGGGTCAGTAACTTCAGCCCGTCGCAGTTTTCGCTCCTGCAGAACGCCCTATCGTTCCCGTTGGTCGTGAACCAGGTCGAAGTCAGCCTGTTGCAGCTCTATGCCTTGCACGACGGGACGCTC
>RGES01000105.1 GCA_009917805.1 Verrucomicrobiota bacterium | reverse complement strand
GCTCAGTTGGTTAGAGCACTGGTTTGTGGTACCAGGGGTCGGGGGTTCAAGTCCCCTCAATCACCCCACTTTGCAGGAGCCCCGGAGCAATCCGGGGCTTTTCTGCGTGGGCATGCAACCGGAAGCCTCCCACCGGTGTATGGTTCTTATCACCCCATGCGCCCCGTTCTCCTCGCCCTCCTCCCCTTCGCCGCCCTGGCGGCGGATCTCCGGCCGCAGCTGCTCATCCCGGACAAGGTCCTCTTCGCCGACGACTTCAGCCAGCCGCGCGAACTGAAGGCCGTGGCCGCCAAGTCGCCGCAGGTCGGCGCGTGGAATCCGAACCAAGGCACGCGCTGGACCGTCGCCGACGGCGTCCTCAAGGGCGAAGCCTCGACGGCCGAGTATCAGGCCGCCCACGACACGCACAAAGGCGTGCACCCGCGCATCGTGCTGACCAAGACGCCGGCGGATTACGTCCTGAAGTTCTCGATGCGCCTGATCGACGGCAAACCGTTCGTCGCCGGCGAACGCAAGTCGGTGCCTCCCTTCGTCGAGATCGGCCACCACATCGCCCGCGTCACCTGGGGCGAGAACGGCGCGATGCTCCTCGCCGACGGCGACACCCTGCAGCTCGACGTCGCCAAGGACTTCAGGCTCGAGCCCGGCAAATGGCATACGGTCATGGTGGAACGCCGCGCCGACGAGGTCTTCGTGCAATTCCAGGATGGCCCCAGCTTCTACGGCAAGCACCCGAGCTATCGGAGCGAACTGCACGCGGTCATGCTGGGCGGCCTCGAGGCCGGCCATATGGAGGTCGACGACGTGACCGTATGGTCGATCAAGGAAGGCGACCAGCCGACCTGGGCGGCCGCGCTGAAAGCCCGTCCGGCCACGAAGGAAGTCCGCCTCAAGGAAGCGAAGGCGAAGAAGTGAACGCCGGGGCGCCGCTCAGCCGTGGGCGCCCTTGGACTTGAAATAGGCCTCGATGGCGTCGCGGATGGCCTTCTCGAAGGCGTCATCCTTCGCCTTCAGTTCGGCGTCGATCGTCGGTTCGCCGACCTGGACGCCGCGACGGAAAAGCTTCTCGCCCGAGAAAGAGAAACGCTGGCCGTAGTAGGTCACGTAGCTGACATGGAACTTATAACCCGACGGATAGTTGGTCAGGATGACGTTCGCCGAGGACACCGGATAGTCGGGCTTGATCTTCTGCAGCGCCTTGCGGACTTCGGCGGTGACCTCCTTCGAATCGCACTTGATCTTATTGTCCATGAACCGGGCGTCGTCGAACTCGACCTCGAAAGGGAAGAAGATCCCGGTCTGCAGTCCATGGAACTCGGAGCCCGGGACGCCCCAATAAAGCACCGATCCGGTGACGCCGGTCACGGCGGCCAAGCCGAGCAGGACCAGGGCGGGATGCATCGGCTTCTCGAGTTTGACGGAGCACATGGGCGGAAGCCAAAGGACAGCCCGGCCCCGAATCAATCAGATTGGGGCGAGGAGGCCTGAGGCGATCACTTCAGCGTCTGCAGGAAGGCCTTCACGTCCTCGAGTTCCTGGGGCTTCAGGATCAGGCCCATCGGCGGCATCGGCGAGACGCCGAGCTTCTCGTAGCCCTTCGCGAGGACCTTGTTCGGCTCGGTCAGGGACTCGTGGATGTAGGCCGGCGTCGCGCGGGTGGCGATGCCGTCGAGCGCGGGTCCGATCGCGCTGCCCTTCCCTCCCACCATGTGGCAGGTGGCGCAGGCGGCGGTGGGATGCCTGACGAAGATCTCCGCTCCGCGGGCGGCGTCACCGGCCGTGACCGGAGCGTCGCCGGCGACGGTGAGTTCGGAGAGTCGGACGTCGTCGAAGAACGAATCGCCGGTGGCCACGTGGAGGAGGTTGATGCTGGCCTTGGTGCGCTTGCCGCTGTTGAAGACGACCTCGACCTCGGTCCAATCCGACTCACGGGCGGTGACCTTCTCGGTCTCGGCGCGGCCGATGTGGTCGTTGAGGCTGGCCTTGCCGCGGAGCGCGTGGGTCTTGATCCAGGCGCTGAGGCGATATTCGGTGTCCGGCTTCAGCGTCACGTCCGCGAAGAAGCTGGTGTCCGCGTCGGCGCGGGAGATCACGCGCATGGAGTGCTTGCCCGAGCGGACGTTCTTCGGGTCGATGACGATGCCCCAGTTGGCGTCCTTGTTGCCGGCGCGGGCGCCGTAATCGCGGCGCTTCCAGCCCAGCGGGGTCTTCTTGTCCTCGGCGACGTCTTCGAAGCCCGGATTCGGCAGGAGGTTCGGCCCCTCGACGTAGGTCGCCGTCTTATGCTTCTTGGCGAGCAGGCGGGCCGCTTCGTTGAGCCATTCGTCGGCCTTCACCGCCGGGTCGGCGGCGAGCTGGCGGACGAGGGTCTGCACTTCCGGCGAGGTCGGGAAATCGGCCAGCTTCACGAGGGCGGCCAGACGGGTGGCCGGGGCCTTGTCGGCCACGACGCCCGCGCCGAAGAAGAGCTTCTGGGCGGCGGCGTCGGCGCCCAGGGCGCGGATCGCGTTGCGGCGCAGCTCAGGCGAAGCGGAGAGCAAGGCGGCCTGATGGGTCGCGGCGTCGAGCTGACCGAGGCCCTGGAGCGACCAGAGGGCGTGGATGGCGGCGACATCGGCCGAGGACTTCACGACCAGGTCGCGGAGGGCCGGGGCGAGGTCGGCCTTCTTGCCTTCGACGATCAGGCGCTGGGCGCGGAGGCGACCGTACTGGGTGCTGCCCGCGAGACCTGCGAGAAGCTCGGCGGAGGAATCGCCCTGCGCGGCCTTCGCCACGTTGCCGGCCTTGTCCCAGACGATGCGGTAGATGCGGCCGCGGGCGTGGTCACGGAGATCGTTCTCGTGCGCGCCGCCGACGCCGGTCTTGGCGTCATAGCCGCCGCGGTTCACGCTGGGCGTCGGGTTGTGCTGGATGATGAAGTTCTGCCAGTCGGCGAACCAGATGGCGCCGTCCGGGCCGACTTCGGCGAAGACCGGGGACATCCATTCGTCGGTGCTGGCGACGAGGCTGAAGGCATCCTTGGCGACGTAACCGGCGCCGGAAGGCTGGACGTCCATGAGCGTGATCAGCTTCATCGTCGGCTCGCAGACCATCGCCTTGCCCTGCAGGCGGGGCGGGAGCTGGGCGGAGTAGATGAAGGTCGAACCGGCGGCGGCGGTGTAGCCGCCCATGACGTCGACCTGACGGAAATTCGGGGTGATCGTATGGGCCTTGTCGACGAGATTGATCTTCTTGGCCGACATGCCACGGGAACCCTTGGCCCACGCGGTCGCGGGGATGCCGCCGAAGAAGATCGGGGCGTTGTTGGCCGTGCCGCCGAAGGAGTCGCCCGCCGCGTTGGCGCCGTAGCCCCAGGTGTTGTTGGAGAACTGGTGGAGGAACTCGAGCTGGGATCCGTCCGCGGTGAAGCGGTAGCTGCCCATCGCGAAGTTCTTCTTCTCGCCCCCTACTTCGCCGGCGAAACCGCTGTAGCCGACCGCGCCGCGGAGCCAGTTGTCGTAGCCATAGGAGAGGCTGCTCGTCTGGGCGTGGGTATCACGGATGCCCCAGCCGGTCAGGATGACCTTGCGGACATCCGCCTTGTCGTCGCCGTCGGTATCCTTGAGGAAGACGAAGTTCGGGGCCTGCGCGACGATCACGCCGCCGTCCACGAAGACGAGGCTCGTCGGGATGTTGAGGCGGTCGGCGAAGACCGTGAACTTGTCGGCCTTGCCGTCGCCGTCGGTGTCCTCGCAGATCTTGATGCGGTCGTTGCCCTGCTGCTGGTCTTCTTTCACGCCATGCGGGTAGTCCGAGGTCTCGCAGACCCAGAGGCGGCCGCGGGCATCCCAGGCGAACGCGATCGGCTTCATGATGTCGGGCTCGGATGCGAACAGCACCAGCTTCATGTCGGCCGGCACCTGGGTGCGCTCCATGCTGCCCTTGACGGAATAAGGCTTCTGGAAGGTCAGCGGCTCGGGACGCTTCTCGTAGTTGGCGACGTTGCCGTTCTTCTCGCGGACTTCGGGTTCGCGCTGCGCGAGGAACTTCTGCCAGGCCGCCTTGCGGGCGGGCGAGAGCGCGGCCTCGAGCTCCGAGCGGAAAGCCGCCGGAGTCGTGTCGCCCTTGATGACGAGGACCGCGACCGTCGCGCCGTTCGGCAGCTTGATCGAGGTGTTGAGCGCGGGCGAACCGTCGGCCTTCGGCTTCACCGCCAAGGCGTCGAAGCGCTCGAGCGTCGCGGCGTCGGGCGTGGCGCCCGTGGCGTAGTCGAACCAGATGGCGTCGCGGCCAAGTTCCGCCATGAGCGGATGCAGCGGACCGACCGCGGACTGCTCCTCGCCGTCGGCGTCCAGATACAAGACGCGGACCGGGCCTTCGGTGGGCGCCGCGGAGGCGAGGAGAGCAAGACCGAGGGAGCAGAAAGCGACGAGGAGGCGCATAGGGGTATGCGATAAGACAACCCCTCCGCGGTCACATGGCAATACGCCGCAGGCCTGAAATCTGGTGTCCTTCGCCCTCTCCGGCAGGGCTGTTGTCGTAATAATGAAAGACCGCCGCCCCGGCAGGACCGACGGGGCACAAAAAAAACGGCGCCCGTCTGGGCGCCGTCGTTCGGAGCGATCGCTCAGCGACCTCAGTGGTCGTGGTGGTCGCCGCCGGCCGCCGGCTTGTTGTCTTCCGGCATGTCGGTGATGAGGCACTCGGTCGTGAGCAGCAGGCCGGCCACGGAGGCGGCGTTGATGATCGCGGTGCGGGTGACCTTGGTCGGGTCGACGACGCCGGCCTTGATGAGGTCTTCGTACTCGCCGGTGGCCACGTTGTAGCCTTCGGCGCCCTTATGCTTGAGGAGGACTTCCTGGACGATGAGGGAACCTTCGACGCCGGCGTTGAAGCACAGCGTGCGGAGGGGCTCTTCGATCGCCTTGCGGACGATCTGGGCGCCGATCTTCTCGTCGCCGACGAGGGAGTTGATCACGGAGTCGATGGCCTTGACGGTGCGCAGGAGGGCGACACCACCACCGGGGACGATGCCTTCTTCGACGGCCGCACGGGTCGCGTGCAGGGCGTCGTCGACGCGGTCCTTCTTCTCCTTGAGCTCGGTCTCGGTCGCGGCACCCACGTGGATGACGGCGACGCCGCCGGCCAGCTTGGCGAGGCGTTCCTGGAGCTTTTCCTTATCGTAGTCGGAGGTGGTCTCGTCGATCTGG
>RGES01000104.1 GCA_009917805.1 Verrucomicrobiota bacterium | reverse complement strand
ACAGGTAAAAGCGTTCGTCTAGGGAAACGCGGCCCTTGGATTTCGAGGAGGCCATGAGTGGTCGGTTTCCCCAAAGGGTGTTAGGCACCCCCCGCAGGGCTGGCAAATTGATTTTGCGAGTTTGTCCGGATTGCCGTCTATTCGACCCATGACCGGCGGTTTTTTCGACTTCAAACGTGTCCGCCGCCGACTGCGCTCGCCGGTGACGACGGGTGCTGGCTCCGTCGACAGCGTGGATCGCATCATCCTGCGGACCCAATCCGACCAAGGTACCGGGTACGGCGAGATCGCCCCGTGGCCCGGCTTCCCGACCGAGTCCATCGAACAGGCCTTGGAGTTCCTGCGTTCAGCCCAGGGAAATCTGCCCCGCCTGATCGCGGCCGTCGACGCTTCGCCCGCGCCGGCCCCTTGCCTCTCATCGGCGCTCTCCAGCTGCCGGCTCTGGGAGAAGATCGCCGGCTTCGGCGGCAGCCTGCCCTGCGCAGGGCTCATGACGCTTTCGGTGATGGAGACCGAGGCGAAGGCCGCGGCGGGCTTCAAGACCTTGAAGGTGAAGATCTCGCCGGAGACTTCCGAGGAAGCTATCCTTGGCGTGCTCGGCCGATTCCCCGGTCGTCTCCGCCTGGACGCGAACGGCTCGCTCGACCTCCAGGCCGCCCGACGCTGGACGGAGTTCGCGCGTGCGCAGGCTCGGATCGAATTCCTTGAACAGCCGCTGCCGGTCGGACATCCGGGCTATGCCTCGCTCGGTCCCGACAAGGTCGCGCTCGACGAGTCGTTCCTCACGCCCGGCGGCGTCGACTGGAGCGGAACGGTGGTCGTGAAACCTTTGCTCGCGGGCGATTGGGACGAGCTCCTGGCCTGGCGGACCACGCATGCGGGCGCCGTCGTCTACTCCTCCTGCTTCGAGACCGCGATCGGCCGACAAGGCGCGCTCTGGCTCGCGGCGCAGGATCCCGCCGCCGGCACGGTCGGCTTCGATACGCTCGGTCGCTTCGAAAGCGACGGACGAGACCGGCACGCGCATGGCCCGGACGCCAACGGGCTGCCGGGCTATGATTGGGCGGGCTTCTGGCACGACCTCACATGAGCGCCGTCGCGGTCTTCCACGCGGATCACGCCGAACACCTGCGCGAGGCGTTGCAGGCGCATGACGCCGGCCTGCCGGTCTTCCTGGGCAATCCCAAGTGGGCCGCGACCGAACTCGCCGAAGCCGCCCGCCAGATTCCGCGCGGCACGATCGTCAAAGGCGGCGCGCTCGAAGCGCGCGGGCTTGGCGGAGCCGCGTGATGATCCCGACCGGCGGGACCGGCGGGAAGGTGAAGTTCGTCATCCACTCCGCCGAGACGCTCCGCAGCGCCGCCCTCGGCCTGCGCGATGCGCTCGTCGCCCGCGGCCTCTCGCCCGTCCTCCACGGCGTCACCTGCACGCCTCCTTGGCATGTCAGCGGCTTCATGCCGGCGATCCGGGCGCGCGTCACCAGCGGCGAGCATGTCGTGATCGATGGTCGCTTCGGCGAGAATGCCGCCTTGCCCGCCGTCGCGCTTCCTTCGGGCGGCACGAAGATCGTCTCGGTCGTCCCGGCGCAGCTGTCACGACTGCTGACGCACGCCGACGGCGCAGGCTGGCTGCGCGGCTTCGACGTCATCCTGCTCGGCGGCTCGGCCGTGCCGACGCCCCTCATCGCGGAGATCCGCGCCCGCCGCCTGCCCGTCTTCCTGACCTACGGCTCCACTGAGACCGCGGCCGCCTGCGCTTTGTGCGCGCCGGAAAAAATCTGGGCGGGCGAAGCCGTCCGCGGCACGCCGCTGCCCGGCGCGACCTTCGCGACGAACGCCGACGGCGTCGTCACCATCGCGACCGCGGCGCTCGGCCTCGGCATCTGGCCGGATAGCCCGATCGGGAATCCCTGGACGAGCGGCGACCGCGGCGACGTGGCCGACGACGGCAGCGTGAAGATTTCCGGCCGTGCCGACCGCGTGATCGTCACGGGCGGCGAGAAAGTCGACCCCGCCCGCGTCGAACAAGCGTTGCTCGCGACCGGCCTGATCAAGGAAGCCCTCGTGCTCGGCATGGTCGACGCGACCTGGGGCGAAGTGGTGACGGCCTGCGTCATCGGCCCCGCCTCCGCCGAAGCCGCGTTACGCCAAGCCTGCGAAACGCTCGAGCCCGCGGCACGTCCGCGACGCTACGTGTTCGTGCCGACGATGCCGACCAACGCCAGCGGCAAGCCGGACAGGGAAGCGATCGCGAGGCTGACCGCTTAGGCGCGGACGGCTTTCCAGACGCGCAGGCAGGATTCGACGAGCGCCGGGAATTCCGCGAGGGGTACCTGCGACGGGCCGTCGGAGATCGCCTTCTTCGGATCCGGGTGGGTCTCCATGAAGAGACCATCGGCGCCGGCGGCGAGGGCCGCCTTGGCGAGGACCGGGACGTATTCGCGCTGGCCGCCGGAAGAGCCGCCGGCGGCGCCGGGGAGCTGGACCGCGTGCGTGGCGTCCATGATCGTCGGATGGCCGAAGCCGGCCATGATCGGGAAGGAGCGCATG
Organism: Verrucomicrobiota bacterium; assembly: GCA_009917805.1. Taxonomy (GTDB): domain Bacteria; phylum Verrucomicrobiota; class Verrucomicrobiia; order Opitutales; family UBA953; genus UBA953. The sequence goes on along the minus strand of RGES01000104.1, from coordinate 2,674 downwards.
TCGACGACCAGGTTCTGGTAGCCGAAGGTCGTGCCACGGTCGGTCTGCCAGATCTCGGCGGCCTTGGCGCCTTCGAGCTTGTCGACGACGAAGCGCATCTCGAACGGGGAAAGGAACTGCCCCTTCTTCACGTTCACGACCTTACCGGTCTTCGCCGCGGCGACGAGCAGGTCGGTCTGCCGGCACATGAACGCGGGGATCTGGAGCACGTCGACGACCTTGCCGACGGCTTCGCACTGCTCGGGGCCGTGGATGTCGGTGAGGACCTTGAAGCCATAGTCCTTCTTCACCATCGCGAGGAGATCGAGGCCGGCCTGCATGCCCGGACCGCGGTCGCCGCCGAGGGAGGTGCGGTTGGCCTTGTCGTAAGAACCCTTGAAGATGATGTTCAGCTCCGGATGGCGGGCGGCCAAGGCCTTGAGCTCCGTGGCGACGGTCCGGCAGTTGGACTCCGATTCGAGGGAGCAAGGTCCGGCGATGAGGAGCAGACGGCGCTTATCGTGCAGCATGCGACACGATAGGACGGGCGACGCCCTCAGGGCGAGCCGTAAGGAGCGTTCAGCGACCCAGCCAGCGGAGCACTTCGGGCAGCGACCGCGTGTTGAGCACCTGCTCCGGCGTCAGCCAACCCTTGCGGGCGATGCGGACGCCGTGCGCGGCGAAGGCCAGCTGCTCGGTGTCATGCGCGTCCGGGTTGATCGAGCAGAGCACGCCCTTCTCGGCGGCGCGACGCCACCAGCGCCAGTCGAGGTCGAGGCGCCAGGGGTTCGCGTTGAGCTCGATGATCGTGTCATTGGCCGCGGCGGCGTCGATGACCTTGGCGATGTCGACCTCGTAGGGCTCACGCTTGTTGAGCAGGCGGCCGGTCAGATGGCCGACCATGTCGACGTGCTCGTTCTCGATGGCCTTGATGATGCGCGCCGTCTGGGCCTCGCGGTCCAAGGTGAAGAGGTTGTGCACCGACGCCACGACGAAGTCCAGGCGGGCGAGGACGTCGTCGGTGAAGTCCAACGTACCGTCCTTGAGGATGTCGACCTCGCTGCCGGAAAGCACGCGGAGGCGATACTTCTTCGAGGCGTTGAGCTTGGCGATGTCCTCGAGCTGCTTCGCGAGGCGGGCCTCGTCGAGGCCGCCGGCCTGGAAGCTGGATTTCGAATGGTCGGAGATGCCGAGGTATTCCCACCCGTGGGCCTCCGCGGCGGCCGCCATCTGGTCGAGCGTATGGTCGCCGTCGGATTCCGTGGTGTGGTTATGGAAGACGCCGCGCAGGTCGGCGAACTGGACGAGTTTCGGCAGCTTGCCGGCTTCGGCGGCGTCGATCTCGCCGTTGCCTTCGCGGAGTTCGGGCGGGATCCACGGGAGGCCGAGAGCGCGGAAGACCTCCTCCTCGCTCGTGGCGCCCGGCGCGACGGTCTTCTCGTCGACGGACTTGAAGCCCCATTCGCTCATGCTCAGCCCGCGGCCGAGCGCGCGATGGCGCATGGCGACGTTGTGCTCCTTGGAGCCGGTGAAGTGATGGAGCGCGAAATAGAACTGCTCCGCGGGCACGACGCGCAGGTCGGCCTGGAGGCCGTTCTCGAAGCGCACGCTGGACTTCGTCTCGCCGTGGGCGGTCACTTCCTTCACGCCCGGATAAGCGACGAACCAATCCATGATCGGCTTCGGTTCGGACGAGGCCACGAGGAAGTCGAGGTCGCCGACCGTCTCGCGGGAGCGACGGAGCGAGCCGGCGGATTCGGCGAGCGAGACCTGCGGCAGCGCGCGGAGGCCGGCGAGGATCGGCTCGGCGATCGCCGCGGCTTCGTACCAGCGGTGACGTTTGCCGTAGGCGATGCGGTTCTTGATGCCTTCGAGGATCTTGTCCTGCGTCTTGGCGCCGAAGCCCTTCAGCTCGGCGACCGCGCCGGCTTCGCAGACCTCCTTCAGCTTCGCGAGGTCCTCGACGGCGAGCTGGGTCCAGAGCGCGCGGACCTTCTTCGGCCCGAGGCCGGGGATCTGCATGACCTCCAGGAGGCCGGCGGGGATGGAAGCCTTGAGCTTCTGGTGGAACGGCAGGACGCCGTCGCGACGGAGCGTCGTGATCTTGTCGACGAGCGCCTCGCCGAGGCCCGGGATGTCGGCCAGCTTACCGCTGTCGATCAACTCGCCGAGGTCCTCGGTCATGTTCTCAAGGATGCGGGCGCCGGCGGAGTACGCGCGGATCTTGAACGGGTTCTCCCCGGTCAGCTCCATGAACGTGGCGATCTCGTCGAGGACGGCCGCGATGTCGTTCTTCTCCATCATGGACGACGGGCCTTCTCGGAAAGGTAGATGCGTTGGAGGGCGGCGAAGTCGGCTTCGCGGCTGCCGCTCTCGATCACATGCTGGTAGGCGCCCGCGTGGCGGATCTCCTCCTCGGCGGCGGCGACGCGGCGGTCGATCTCGTCGGCCGGGTCGGTGCCGCGACCGGTGAGGCGGCGGCGGAGTTCGGCATGGTCGCTGACGCGGATGAAGACCGTGACGAGCGCGGCCGCGAGGCGCGGATCGGCGGCGCCCTTGGCGCGGATGGTGGCGGCGCCCTGGACGTCGACGTTCAGGAGCGCGTCGAAGCCGGCGCCGAGGTGCGTGGCGACATCCGCGGCGCGCGGACCATACAGATTGCCGTGGACGGTGGCGTGCTCGAGGAAGACGCCTT
>RGES01000103.1 GCA_009917805.1 Verrucomicrobiota bacterium | reverse complement strand
GCGAAGGCCTTCCGGGCGCACCTGCTGCACGGGGTCACCGGCTCCGGCAAGACCGAGGTCTACGTGGCGCTGATCCGCAAGGTCGTGGCCGAGGGAGGCTCGGCGATCTTCCTCGTCCCCGAAGTCGCGCTCACGCCGCAGACGGTCGGACGGCTCCGTTCCCGTCTCGCCGACCTCGGCGCCAAGGTGGTCGTCTGGCACAGCCACCTTTCCGCGGGCGAGCGTTTCGACGCCTGGATGGCGATGTCACTCGGGCAGGCGAGGGTGGTGGTCGGCGCCCGCTCCGCGGTCTTCGCCCCGCTGCCGAACCTGCGTCTCATCGTGGTCGACGAGGAGCACGAGCCTTCCTTCAAGCAGGGCGAGACACCGATGTACCACGGCCGGGACGTCGCGGTGATGCGCGCCTCGATCCTCGGCGCGGCCTGCGTGCTGGGATCCGCCACGCCTTCGCTGGAGACCTGGAAGAACGCGACGGCCGGGCGCTATGCCTTGGACGTCATGGCCAAGCGCGTCGACGACCGCCCGATGCCGGCTTTCCGGATCGTGGACATGCGCCGCGAGGTCCTGCACGCGAAGGGCCAGCACATCCTCTCCCGCGAGCTGACCGACGGCATCCGCGCGCGCCTCGAGCGTCGCGAGCAATCGATCCTCTTCCTGAATCGTCGCGGTCACTCGCGCTCGCTGGTCTGTCCTGATTGCGGCGAAGCCGTGCAGTGCAAGCGCTGCAGTGTCTCCCTGACGCTGCACCGGACCGACGACACCGCCCGCTGCCATCTGTGCAACCATCAGGAGCGTGCCCCGGTGCTCTGCCCGAGCTGCCGGTCGCCCAAGGTCCGCTGGAAGGGTTACGGTACCCAGAAGGTCGAGGAGACCATCGCCCAGCTCTTCCCTCGTGCCCGCGTGGCCCGCATCGACGCGGACACCATGGGCAAGAAGGACCTGTTCCGAAAGGTCCTGTCGGACTTCCGCGCCGGTAAATATGACATGCTCCTCGGCACGCAGATGATCGCCAAGGGCCTCGACTTCCCGCGCGTGACCCTCGTCGGCATCATCGACGCCGACCTTTCGCTGCAGCTGCCTGATTTCCGCGCCGCCGAGCGCACCTTCCAGCTGCTCACCCAGGTCGCCGGTCGCGCCGGCCGCGGGGACCTCGAGGGCGTGGTCGTCGTGCAGAGCTTCCAGCCGGCTTCCGACCCCATCCAGTTCGCCAAGCGGCTCGACTTCCACGGCTTCGCCGCCGTCGAGCTCGAGAAGCGCGCCGAGTTCGGCTACCCGCCGGACCGTCACCTTGTCCGCCACGTCTTGCGAGATCCGGGGCCCGGCCCCTTGTCCGTTCGAGAAGGTCCAGGACCAGCACCGCGTGCACATCTGGTATCTCGTCGCCGGCGTGAAATCCCTCCTCTCGGCCCTGTTGCCGCTGCGGGCCAGGATCCTCGGCGACGACGAGGTCATCGACGTCATCGACGTCGATGCGCAGGATTGCGCGTGAGGCGAGAATGGAGGACTGTGTGGAGGTCTGAATTGAGGACTGCATTGATCATGCAGCACATACTCTGGCTCCTCATCCATTCAGCCATCGACTCTGTCCTCTGCTCTTTCCTCAGAACCACTTCTTCCGCTTCATCCAGAGGACGATGCCGATGGGGCATGAAGTGGAAGTTCATGCCCCAGAGACCGACCAAGAACGTGAGCGGGATGAAGACCGAGCTCATCACCGTCAGCACGCGGATGACCTCGTTCGTCTTCCGTTCCTGCTGGGTATGGTGGTATTCCTGGAGGTCCTGCAGGATCATGCGGGCATGCTCGATGCGGTCGGCCGCGCGGATGGCATGGTCGTAGAGATCCCGCAGATACATGTCCAAGGACGTCGGCAGGAGGGGGTGCTCGTAATGTTCGAGCACGCTCACCATGTCCTTGAGCGGTTGGGCGAGGCGGCTGAGACGCACGACGATGCGCTTGAGGCGGTAGACCTCGTTGAGGTCCCAGTCGTCGGTGCCTTTGAGGATCGAGTCTTCCAGCTCGGTCGTGGCGTCCTCGATCTCTTCCGTCTGGTAGAGCAACCGGTCGACCAGCGTGTCGAGGAGGGAGTAGACGAGGTAGCCGGCGTGCCACTTGCGGATGTTGCCCTTGTTGTCGGCGATGCGCTTCTCGACGGCCTCGAAGACCTTCTCGTCGTTCTCGTGGAAGGAGATGACCCAGTTCTGGGCGGCGACGATGGAGATCTGCTGTCCGCGCGGGGTGTCTTCCTCGACGCCGATGCGGACGGCGCGGGCGATGGCCAGGAGCTTGTCGCCATGTTCCTCGAACTTCGGGCGGGACGTGGCGGTCAGGATGTCCTCCTGGGCCAGCATCGGGATGTCGAAGAACGCGCCGACGATGTGGACGATCTGGGGGTCGGTGATGCCGAGGACCTGGATCCAGACCATGCCGGGCTTGCCGGCGTAACGGCCGACCGAGTCCAGGTCGGAGAACTCATCCACCTTGCAGCTGGTCTCGTCGTAGGAGATGACCCGGAACTTGGTCGGGGCGGTGGACTCGAAAGGGGAGGCGGCCGGTAGCTGTCCCGGGGCGCGGCCGATCTCGGTGTCCTCGTAGGCGGCTTCGCCCGGCAGGGGGGCGGCGTCGGCCTTCAGGTTAAGGCGGGCACGCAGGTCGTTCATGCGTCGTTCCAGGAAGGAACGGGCGCGGGCGACTTCTTGCTGACGCCTTTGCTGATGCCGGCTCATGCCGTCATCTTCCGAGCCGTCGGGCCTATGTCAACGGGTTCGGGAGGGTCGTCGACCCCGGCTTGGGCCTATTTCTTGCCCTTGGCGTTCCGGCGACCGTTCTTCCCGATGCCCAAGGGCACCAGTTTGCCCTGATTGACCTTCTGGAAGAGGTTGTTCGAGTTGGTGACCCCGAGGCAGTACAGCACCGCGGCCACGTCCTGGGCCTTGTCCTTGTGCACCAGTCCCGCGTTCGCGAGCCAGGTCGCCAAGGCATGGTGGAAATTCGGAGGGCTGATGTCGAGGTTCTCGCCGCCGTGGCGCAGCCAGAGTTCCGCGCGGTCCTTCATGGTGCAGTTGCCGCGTTTCTCCTGACGTTCGTGGAGGTAGGCGAGGAGTTCGGCGAGGTCGGCGGGAAGTTTCGAGGGCTCGGACATCTGAGGCGGAAGGAGGTCGGGAAAGGAATGGGTGGATCGCGGACGTGGCCCCGCAGGGCGGCGACATCGATGGGGCCAAGGAATAATTAAGCGACAGTTTGCTGGGAACACCTAATTACAATCTGACCCCTAATATTATAAACTAATAGAAACGTCGCCGCGACGGCACGCCGCGGCGGAGATCCCGGGTGGTGGTCGCGACAGGACTTGAACCTGTGACTTCAGCAATGTGAATGCTGCGCTCTAACCAACTGAGCTACGCGACCGTGACCCGGGATGGCATCATATCCCTTCGGGGAGGGTGCCGGGCAAGCCTGTTTTCCGGCGGGGGAGGCGCCTTATCGGCGTGGCGGCTTGTCTTTGGGCAGGTTCGTCGCAATTCTGACCGAAGATGGACACCACCACCGCAGCCGCCGGCCCGCGCGTCGCCGACGAGCGCCTGATCCGCCTGACGGGTCCGGCGGGGGTGAAGGTCCGCGCCCTGGCTGCCCGTGAGGCCCAGGGCAATTTCCTGCGGGTCGCGATCTCCGGCGGAGGCTGCAACGGGCTGTCCTACAAGATGCGTTTCGTGGGCGAGGCCAAGCCGGCCGATATCCTGGTCCGTTCCGAAGGCGTCGAGGTCCTGGTCGACCCGAAGTCGGCCCTTTATCTCCGGGGCACCCAGCTCGATTACTCCGACAAGATGATCGGCGGCGGTTTCAAGTTCTCGAACCCCAACGCCAAGGCCAGTTGTTCCTGCGGGGAGAGTTTCTCGCTTTGACCGAAGGTCAAAGCGAGGGGGCAAGTTGACACGTTGGCAAGTGGGCAAGGGGTACGTCGTTTACGGCTTTCGCTCCTGCTTATGGTAGGGCCGACCATTATTGGTCGGCCGCGGTCGAGCAGGGATGCTCGACCCTACCCAAGGCAGGGGTGGCTCAAAGGGAGACCGGATGATTAGTTTGGACTACAGATTGCCCCAGCAAACTTCCCGGTTTCCGGTCTCCCTTTTCTGCCGGCCTTAGTCCGCGGGAATCTCGTCCTTCGCGCCGGCTTCGTAACGTTCGCACCAGGCCTTGGACCACGAGGCGAAGTCGCCCGCGGCGATGTGCGCGTGGGCCTGGGCCATGAGGTCCTGCAGGAAGTGGATGTTATGCAGGGCGAGGAGCGTGCCGCCGAGCTGCTCGCCGGCGTGATGCAGGTGACGCAGGTAGGCGCGTGAGAAATGACGGCAGGTGTAGTTGTCCATGCCTTCGACGAGCGGACGATGGTCCTCGCGATAGCGCAGGTGCTTCACGCTGATCGGGCCGTCGGGCGTGAACGCGCCGCCGTGGCGGCCGATGCGCGTCGGCATCGTGCAGTCGAACATGTCGGCGCCGAGCGCGACCATGCGGAGGAGCTGGGGCGGCGTGCCGACGCCCATGACGTAGCGGGGCTTGTTCTTGGGGAGGAGCGGGGCGACGAGGCCGACTTGATGGAGCATGTGCTCCTCGGGTTCGCCGACGCTCACGCCGCCGATGGCATGGCCGGGGAAATCCAGGCCGCCGAGCTCTTCGGCGCAGCGGATGCGGAGGTCGTCGTAGACCGAGCCTTGGTTGATGCAGAAGAGATGACGTCCCGAGGCGAGGAAGCCGCGGTCCTTGGCCAGCTGGAGCATCTCCTTGGCCCAGCGGATGGAGCGGTTCACGGCGACTTCGCAGGAGGCGCGGTCGCACGGGTAGGGCGGGCACTCGTCGAGCACCATCGCGATGTCGGAGCCGAGCGCGTCCTGGATGTCGAAGCAGTCCTTCACGTCGAGGAACAGCTTGTTGCCGTCGAGGTGGGAACTGAAGTGGATGCCTTCGTCGGTGATCGTGCGGAGCTTCGCGAGCGAGAAGACCTGGAAGCCGCCGCTGTCCGTGAGGATCGGCTTGTCCCAGTGCATGAACTTATGGAGACCGCCGGCGGCGCGGACGATCTCGCGGCCCGGGCGCAGGTTGAGGTGGTAGGTGTTGCTGAGCAGGATCTGGGCGCCGGTCTCGGCGACCTGCTGGGGCGAGAGGCCCTTGACCGTGGCCTGGGTGCCCACCGGCATGAAGACCGGCGTGCGGACCTCCCCGTGAGGGGTCTTCAGGACGCCGAGGCGGGCGGCCG
>RGES01000102.1 GCA_009917805.1 Verrucomicrobiota bacterium | reverse complement strand
TCCAGGCGGCGAGTTCGGCGCCCGGGCCCGCGTTGAACTGGCTCCACCGCTGACGGCGGGCCGCCGGCGAAGTCAGGGCGTAGACCTTGGCTTGGAGCGCCTTGAGGCGTCCGGAGAATTCCTCGAGCTGGGTCGCCCAGGTCTTCTGGGCGGTCAGGGTGCTCGCGGCCTGCGCGCGGAAATCGACGCGGTCGATGAAGATCTTGAGCCCGCTCATCCGCATGCCTTCGGCCTCCGCGCGGAGACGGGCCGATTCGGGGAAGCCCGCCGAGGGGAAGGTGCCGAGCACCTCGGCGAAGAGCTTGGCGAAACCGGGTTCGTCGAGGGTCGGCGCCAGGACATCGTCGAGGAGCTCCGACTGGTCCTTGAGGAGGGCCGCGACCTTCGCGGGGGGCGCCTCGCGCAGGACGGTGACGCGGCGGTCGCCGTCGAGCTTCAGGCCCCAAGGCGCGAGGCGCCGGGTCAGCGGCGAGGTGTCGAGCTGGCCGCGCAGCGAGAAGGAGGAGTAGGGGTCGATGCGCAGGCGGCTGGCGATGACGTTGAAGCCGGGCGAGCCGCCGCGGGGCTTCTCGAAGACGGCGCGTTCGGCGCGGGTCTTGAGTTCGGCGAACTGGCCGATCTCGCTGCGGAGCACCAGCAGGCTGGTCCGCGCGCTGATCTCTTCCTTGACGAAGAGTCCGCCGGCCAAGGCGAGCACGTCGCCGCCGAAGCCGCGGGAAAGGCCGAGCACGGCGCCGACGGCCATCATCGCGGCGAGGCTGGCGACGCCGACCAGGCGATACCGGCGGTTCGTCGCGGTGAGTTTCTGTTCATGGTCGGCAAGGGCCAGCATCGCCTGGACCTGCGTGAAGGTGTCGACGCTGGCCGGTTCGGCCAAGCCGTAGAGCAGGAGGCGGCGGCGGGTTTCCGGGTCGAGCCGCGCGGCCGCGACCTCTTCTTCGGCCTCGTTGGCGACGGGCTTCGTCCGCTTGAGCTTCAGCGGGCCGCCGAACTTGAAATGGTCGGAGAGCGGTACCCAATCCTGCGTCCCTTCCGGCATGCAGAGCTGGTCGGCGGTGAGCGCCCCTTCGGCGATCATCGTCGCGATCTCGTCCTCGGTGAGCGGGCCGCGGGTTTCTTCGCCGATGAGGAGTGAGAAGTGGCGCATGCGGGCGTGTTCCATCCCTCTTCGGGTCTTTCCAAGTCTGCTGTCCGCCGATGGTTACGCAAGACGAATGGGCGCAGCGATACCCTTTGCAAAACGGCCCGGAACCGTTTTTGCTGTGGCTCGTTCGATGGCCAATCCGGGTATCAATCAATCGCAGAAGCAGGTCCAAGGACTTGTCCTCACGCCGCAGCTTCGTCAGTCGCTCCGCATCCTCCAGGTACCGGCGGCCGAGCTCCTGCGTGAGATTTCCGAGGAGATGGCCGCCAATCCCTTGCTGGAAGAAGTCGAGCCGACGGGCAACGAGAGCCTGGACGCGCCTGTCTCGCGCGAGGAGCCGGAGGAAGACGGGCCGCGCGAACTGTCCCTTGGCGACGACGATTTCGACGCGCTGAAGCGCATGAAGGAAGACTGGGACGAGAGCTACTACGAGGAGATCCGTTCGCAGGGCTACACCCAGGAGGACGAGGAGCGCCGTCGCCACATGATGGAGTCGGCCACGGGCGAATCCTCGCTTTCCGAGCACCTCGCCGATCAGGCCCGCACGGCGTCCGACGATCCCGCCGTCCAGGAAGCCCTCAAGCTCCTGATCGCTTCGCTCGACGAACGCGGCTTCGTCGAGGAGGACCTTTCGACCGTCGCCCTGCGCTCCGGCCAGCCGTACGACGCCGTCATGACGGCCCATACGCTGCTGATGGGCTTCGACCCGCCCGGCATCGGCGCCCGCGACCTGCGCGAATGCTTCCTCGCGCAGCTGCGTCAGCGTGGCCGAGGTCTTTCCACCGCCGCCCGTCTCATCAGCGACTGCTGGGAGCCCATGATGGGCCGCCGTCTCGAGGAATGCGCCCGCGTGCTCGACGTCGAACTCGACGACATCCGCGAGGCGCTGGCCGAGCTCGCCAAGCTCGAGACCGTGCCCGCCCGCCGTTTCGCCCGCGACGACAACCGCGTCGTCACGCCCGACGCCACCGTCGAGCAGGCCGAGGACGGCAAGTGGAAGGTCACCATGGACGACCGCCACGTCCCGCGCCTCCGCCTCGTCCCGGCCTACAAGGACATGCTCGCCGGCCAGGCCCTCGGCGAAAAGGAGCGCGCCTACATCCTCGAGCGCATGCGACAGGGCAAGTTCCTCATCGGGGCGATCGAGGAACGCCAGCGCACGATCGAGAAGCTCGCCCATATCATCGTCGAACGTCAGGCCGACTTCTTCGAACACGGCCCGGCCAAGCTCCGTCCGCTGACCATGACCGACGTCGCCAAGGAGATGGGCGTGCATGAGACCACCGTCGGTCGCGCCGCGGCCAACAAGTGGATGCTCACGCCGCACGGCCTCCGCGAGTTCCGCTGGTTCTTCACCTCCGGCGTCTCGACCTCCGACGGCGGCACCGTGGCCCAGGAAGGCGTCCAGGAGATGATCGCCGACATCCTCGCCCGCGAGAACCCCGCCGAGCCCCTGGCCGACGAGGCGATCACCGCCGAGCTGCGCAAGCGCGGCGTCCAGATCGCCCGCCGCACCGTCGCGAAGTATCGCGAAGCGCTGGGCCAGCCTTCGGCGCACATGCGCCGCAAGCGTCTCTGATCAGCCGAAGCGGCCGAGGACGGTGTCCCAGCCGAAGTTCGCCATGTCGGGGAACAGGAATTGCACGCCGGCCGTGAGGCCGTTCGGCAGCCGCGCAGGCGCGGCGAGGGCGGGCAGTCCGGCCAGCGAGGCCGGCGCGTTGAGCGCGAGCAGGCGGCGGCGATGCGTCGCGTCGGAGTCGGCCTTGCGGACCGCGCCGCCGAAGGTCGCGGGCAGGGCGATGAAGTGGTGCCGGCGGAAGACCGTGCGGAAGGCGTCGATGACGCGGGCGCGCACGGCTTCGGCGGCGCGGAGTTCGTCGTAGGTGCGGCGGCGGCCGACGTCGAGGCGCTCCCAGACGACCGGATCGTATTCGGCCCGGCGGCGTTCCAGCCAGGCGGCGTGCACGCGGGCGGCGGCATGGCCGCCGAGGATCGGGTAGGCGTCCGCCGCTTCCGTGAGCGCGAGACGCAGGAGCATCGTCGCGGCCACGTCTTCCTGCGCGCCGGCCTGCATGGCCACCGCGCGCATGGCGGCGAGGTCGTCCGCGGGGATGCCGAGGCCGAGGTCGCCGGCCCAGAGTCCGGCGCCGGCGGGCGGGGCCTCGCCGAGCACGGCGGCCGAGACCTGGCGGAGGTCCTTGGCGGTGCGGGTGATCCAGCCTTGGGTGTCATAGCCTGGCGAAAGCGGGAAGATGTCGCCGACGGGGGCGACGTCGGGCGAAAGGCGCAGGCCCCAGACGCCGCAGTAGCCGCAGGGGACGCGGATCGAGCCGGCGGTGTCCGTCGCGAGCGCGAAGGGGACGAGCCCGCGCGCGACGGCGAAGGCCGAGCCGGAACTCGAGCCGCCGGAAAGCAGTTCGGGGTGTTCCGGATGAGGGCAGTCGCCGGAGTGCGGATTCTCGCCGGTCAGTCCGAACGCGAATTCGTTGAGCTGGGTCCGTCCGCATTCGATCGCGCCGGCGTCAGCCTCGAAGGCCGCGGGCAGCGAGGAGGAAGCGCGAGGCGCGCCGATCTCTTCGGGCAGGAACGTCGAGCCGGCGTAGGTCGGTTCGCCCGCGCGGAAGTAGAGGTCCTTCGTCAGGAACGGCACGCCGCCGAGCGCGGCTTCGCGGAGCGGCCAGGCCGCCTCGAAGCGGCGGGTCAGCGTGGCGACGTCGGGCAAGCCGCAGAGCGCCGCGCGTTGTTCTGCGGCCCCGAGCGCGCCCAGCTTGATCAGGAAGGCTTCCGCCGCCATGCGAGGACCGCGCGTGAGGGTGAACTCACGCCAGTCTTCGACGGACTGCGGCAGCAGGCTCACAGGTCCAGGGGGACGCCCGGTTCGGGGTCGTGCACGCGCGTGCCGGGCATCGCGGCGGCGAGGGTCTCCTTCATCCAGGCGCGGGCGGGCGGGTCGCCGTGCGTCAGGACGATGTCCTTCGGCGCGAGGGCCTTCGCGAAGTCGACGAGCTCTTCGCGGTCGGCGTGGCCGCTCAGGTGGAAGCGTTCGACCTTGGCGCGCAGCGTCGAGGTGTGGTCGAGGGACTTGAACTTGAATTCGCCGCCGGGGTTCATGCCGATCAGTTCGCCGCCCGGGGTCTCGGGATCGCAGTAGCCGACGAAGAACACCGCGTTCTCCTCGTGGTCGAGCATGTTGGCGGCGACGCGCCAGGCCGGGGTCTTCTCGACGAGCATGCCGCTCGAGAGGAGGTAGATGCCGCGTTCGGGCATGTTCTTGCCGGGCTGCGTGTACTTGCGGGACAGCGGCAGGATACCGAGGTCGCGGAGGACCTGGCGGCTGAACTTCACCTGCTTCGTCTTCTTGCTGGCCGCGTCGAGGTAGTCGCAGAGGTCCATGCCCAGGCCCGAGCAGAAGATCGGCACGTCGGCGAGGTCGCCGGCGTCGGCGGCTTCCTGGAGCAGGAGCAGGATCTCCTGCATGCGGCCGAAGGCGAAGGCCGGCAGGAGCACCGAGCCGCCTTCGTCGCAGACCGCGTTGATGGCCTTGATGAGGCGTTGTTCTTCGCGGCCGCGTTTGAAGTCGGGCACCGTGGTCGTCGCGCCGCGGGTGCATTCCATCACCAGCGTGTCGACGGGCGTGCGCGGGAAGTTGGCGCCGGCGACGGTGCGCTGGGCCTGGAAGTGGACGTCGCCCGTGAAGAAGTGCTTCTTCTTGCGGTGTTCGATGAGGCAGCCCACCGCGCCGGCGACGTGGCCCGCGAGGTGCATGGTGAGGGCGACTTCCTCGCCGCCGCGGCCGATGACGCGCGGATTGGCGATGGGCACCGCCGCGAGCGCGTGTTCGACGCGTTCGACGTCGGTCTCGACGTAGAGCGGGTAGTCCTGGTTGCCGGTCTCCTCGCGCTGGCGCTTCATCACCTGGATGGAATTGCTGAGCAGGCGGCGGACGAAGAGGGTGGTGGCGGCCGAGGCGTAGACGCGCGACGACGGATGCTGCTTGAGCAGCAGGGGGAGCGAGCCCAGGTGGTCGAGGTGGCAGTGCGTCAGGATCACGCCGTCGACGTTGCCCTGGATCTTGTCGATCTGCGGCAGGGCCTTGCGGCCGTCGAGCTTG
>RGES01000101.1 GCA_009917805.1 Verrucomicrobiota bacterium | reverse complement strand
CAAAGGGAGACCGGATGATTGGCTGAGGCCCAAGGTAGGGCTGACCACCCTTGGTCAGCCGCGGTTGAGCGAGGGCGCTCAACCCTACCCGTGGCAGACGAGGGCAGCACGCGGGGCGACCCCTACCACAAGGCCATCACTCTCCCCCGATACTCGATACTCCATACTCAATACTCTCGGCGTTCCTAGCCCTCTGGGCCAGTAAATGAGCGGCTTTGGTGCCCCTTTGCTGGCCCAGACAGGAACATTCCCCTTGGCAGGTTGTTGAAAGAGCGACAGGTTTTCACTTCCCCGCTCCGACCATGCCCCCAGGCATGGCCCTCCTCTTTTTTAACCAAAACCAGAAACCCATGCGTAAGCTGTCCACCCTCCTCCTGGCCCTCCTCGGATTCGCCTCCGTCTCGGCCCAGAACCTCACCCTCGAGAAGGGTGACAACATCGCCTTCGTCGGCAGCGGCCTCGCCGACCGGCAGCAGCACCAAGGCAACTTCGAATCCCTGATCCATCAGGCCTTCCCGGAACACAACCTCGTGGTCCGCAACCTCGGCTTCTCCGGCGACGAAGTCGGCGTGAAGCCCCACCGTTCCGACGAAGTCGCCGGCCTCGACTACTTCCTGAACATGAAGCCCGGCGCCCTGACCACCAAGGTCGGCAAGACCGAGGTCACCTACCACGCCGGCGCCCACTTCCACGCCAACGTGATCTTCGCCTACTGGGGCTTCAACGAGTCCTTCGCCGGTCCCGCCGGCCTCGACGCCTTCAAGGCCAACCTCGACGGCTGGCTCAAGTCGACCCTCGCCGCCGATTACGGCAAGGGCAAGGTCCGCGTCGTCCTCTTCTCCCCGATCGCGCACGAGGACCTGAAGTCCCCGCACTTCGACGCCAAGATCGCTGCCGCCAACAACAAGAACCTCGAACTCTACGTCGGCGCCATGGCGGCCGTCGCCAAGGCCAACAACGTGCCGTTCGTCGACCTCTTCGCCGCCTCCCAGTCGCTCTACGCCGCCGCCAAGTCGCCCCTCACCATCAATGGCATCCACCTCAACGCCGCCGGCGACGCCGCCCTCGCCCCCGTCCAGTTCCAAGCCGTCTTCGGCAAGGCCGCCGGTGCCAACACGCCTGGATTGATCGCCCTCCTGCTCGGCGCCGCGCTGCTCCTGCTCGGCTTCGTCAAGTCCGACAAGGACGACCCCAAGACCCTGTTGAAAGGCGCGGGCGTCGTCGTGCTCGGGCTGGGCGCGTTCCTGTTCTTCCGCAACAGCTCCGACCTGCCGACCGTGAACGAGAAGGTCCGCGCCGAGGTCAACGAGAAGAGCACGCAGTGGCACCACCGCTACCGCACGGTCGACCAGTTCAACATCTTCGGCGGCCGCTCCCGCATCAAGTACGAGGGCATCGACAACGCCACGGTGCTCGGCGCCGAGCTCGCCAACCGCGACCTGAAGACCGCCAACCATGACAAGGGCATCTGGGCCGCCGCCCAGGGCAAGCCGGTCGAAGTGAAGCACGACAACCTCAAGGCCGAGATTCCCGTACCCCCGAACCGCAAGGAGCCCGTGCCCTACCTCAGCGGCGAAGCGCAGCTCAAGCACCTCACCCTGCCCGAAGGCTGCAAGGTCGAGTTCATCGCCGACGAGACGACGATCCCCGAGCTCATCAACCCGGTGCAGATGAACTTCGACACCAAGGGCCGCCTCTGGATCGCCGCCTGGCCGAACTACCCTGAGACCAGCCCGACGACGAAGAACTTCGACAAGCTCCTCGTCCTCGACCTCGACCCGAAGACCGGCAAGGTCGCCAAGTCGCACGTCTTCCTCGACGGCCTCAACTGCCCGACGGGCTTCCAGTTCTACAAGGACGGCGTCATCCTGATCCAGTCGCCCGACATCTGGTACGTCCGCGACACCGACGGCGACGGCAAGGCCGACTGGAAGGAAAAGTTCCTGACCGGCATGGACGCCGCCGACTCGCACCACGAGACGAACTCCATCTGCTATGAACCGGGAGGCGCCATCTACCTCTCCGACGGCGTGTTCCACCGCTCGCAGGTCGAGACCTTCAACGGCGTGATGCGCAACACCAACGGTGGCATCTACCGCTTCGAGCCGCAGACCAGCAAGCTGTACCGCCACGTTCCCTACGGCTTCGCCAACCCGCACGGCCGCGTCTTCGACTACTGGGGCAACGACATCATCACCGACGCCACCGGCAACGCCAACTACTTCGGCCCCGGCTTCTCCGGCCACCTCGACACCGGCGCCCACCCGAGCTTCAAGCAGTTCTGGAACCGCCCGTCGCGCCCGTGCCCCGGCACCGCCATCCTCAGCAGCCGCCACTTCCCCGACGACTGGCAGGGCGTGTTCCTCAACACGAACGTGATCACCGTCCAGGGCATCTTCCGCGCGAAGATCACCGAGGAAGGCTCCGGCATCAAGGGTGAGACCATCCTGCCCAACCTGATCGAGACCGACAAGGAGAAGGCCGGCAACTTCCGCCCCTCCGGCGTCGCCGTCGCCCCCGACGGTTCGCTCTATGTCATGGACTGGTCGCAGATGCTCATCGGCCACCTGCAGCACCACCTGCGCGATCCGAACCGCGACCACCAGCACGGCCGCCTCTACCGCATCACCTACCCTTCCCGCCCGCTGCTGACGCCGAAGAAGATCGATGGCGAGTCCGTCGAGAACCTCCTCGCGCTCCTCACCGAGCACGAAGACAACGTCCGCCAGCGCGCCAAGATCGAGCTGCACAAGCACGACTCCGCGCAGGTCATCGCCGCCACCCAGAAGTGGGCCAAGCAGTTCGATCCGAACAAGGTCGAGGACGCCCACCACCTCCTCGAAGCCCTCTGGGTCCACCAGTGGCATAACGCCGTGAACCTCGAGCTCCTCGGCCAGCTGCTGAAGTCGCCCGAGCCGCGCGCCCGCGCCCAGGCCGTCCGCGTCGCCATCTACCAGCGCGACCGCATCCCGGACGCGATCGCGATCATGGAGAACGCCGTCAAGGACACGAACCTCCGCGTCCAGCTCGAAGGCGTCCGTGGCCTGAGCTTCTTCAACGGCAAGGACACCGAGCGCGCCATCGCCGCCGCCGCCACGCTCAAGGGCAGCAAGGACTACAACATCGCCTACTGCCTCCGCGAGACGATGAAGCAGCTCGCCTCCCTCCCCGAAGGCAACGGCAAGGTGAACCTCAAGGACTACGCCGACCAGAAGGAAGCCTCCTACGGTCCGACCGACAAGAAGCTCTCCAAGGACGACAAGAAGCTCTACGACAAGGGCAAGGAAGTCTACTTCCGCGAAGCCCTCTGCGCGACCTGCCACCAGCCGGACGGCCGCGGCGCCGAGATGCCCAAGGAAGCCGGCAAGCCCCTCCGCGGCGCCTACCCGCCCCTCGGTCGCACGCCGGGCTATCCGTCCAACGGCTGGCTCGAAGGCGACGCCGACCGCGCCATCAAGGTCGTGCTCAACGGCATGATGGGCAAGATGACCGTCGACGGTAAGGAATACGGCGACTACACGACCGGCCAGCCGGTGATGACGCCGCTCGGCCAGATGCTGAACGACGAAGAAGTCGCCGCCGTGCTCACCTACGTCCGCCAGTCCTTCGGCAACAACCTCCCGGCGGTGAAGCCCGCCCAGGTGAAGAAGGTCCGCGCCGCCAACGCGACCCGCACCGCTCCGTACACCCCGGAAGAGCTGCTCAAGGAGCATCCGCTCGGCGAAGCCGCCAAGGCCGAGCCGACGAAGGCGAACAAGAAGAAGTAACCCTCCGGAATCCTTCCGCAAAGGGCGTGCCATCCGGCACGCCCTTTTTCGTGCCTGTCAATAACTCGTCCGACTCCGACGAGCGGTCCGCTTGCCTCCGACATGGGTTCGGCAAGAGTCGGGGCATGAGACCTGCCCTCTGGAAGGCCGTCGCCGACCACCTCAAGAAGCACGAAGCCGCCTATCGCCTGACCGCGCGGGACGACTTCAACGCCCGCGTGGCGCTCAAGGGCTCGAAGGCCCTCGTCCGCGCCTTCTACCAGCCGCGCGAAGGCGACGTCCCCGGCGAAGCGACGATCAGCCTCACGCTCGACGGCCAGTCCGAGATCGGCGCGATCGCGGCGTTCCTCTCCAACCAGAAACGCTACGCGAAGAAACTTCCCTCCACCCTGCACTTCTCGCAGGAACTCTCGCACCGCCGCCCGGGCGGCCTCGGCGAGGCGCGCCTGACCTTCAAGGCCAACGTGGTCTCCTGGCACGATTCGAAACTCATCGAACGCCTGTCGGCCTTCTACGCCGACAGCGCCCACGCCCTCTTCCAGCTCCACCACGAGCTGATGACGGCGGGGGAGTAAGACGAGATAACCGAGGACTGGATTGAGGGCTGCGTTGAGGACTGAGCGGAGGGCTGCATGGAAATTACGGGGAAGGCCCTAATTTCTCGGCACTAATTCAACTCAGGCCTCAACGCAGGCCTCTGTTCAGTCCTCAACTCAGGACGCCATTCCGTCCCTCTCTTGCCTCCGACCCTCAGGTCCTCCATTCCTCCTGCATGCGCCTCGTCCTCTCCGCCTGCCTGCTCTGCCTCGGCCTCTCGGCCGCCGAATTCACCCTCGCTCCGGAAGTGAAGGCGAAGCCGGACGCGAAGCACTTCGCGCAAGCCGGCCTGCCGCACGCCCTCGACTACCTGGCCTACCTGCCATCGTCCTACGGGAAGGACCCCTCCAAGAAGTGGCCGCTGGTGATCTTCCTCCACGGCTCCGGCGAACGCGGCAGCCAGCTCAACCTCGTCCGCAAGAACGGCCTGCCCTTCGAACTCGATCGACGCGGCGACTCGCCCTACGTGATGATCGCGCCGCAGTGCCCGGCCAACGAGCGCTGGAACGTGCAAGTCCTCGACGCCCTGCTCACCGACCTGCTGAAGACCTACCGCATCGATGAGAAGCGCGTCATCATCACCGGCCTCAGCCTCGGAGGCTTCGGCAGCTGGGCTTGGGCCTGCGAACACCCGGAACGTTTCGCCGGCGTGATTCCCGTCTGCGGCGGCATCGACCCCGCGAAGACCGTCTCGCTGAAAGGCATGCCGATCTGGGGCTTCCATGGCGACAAGGACAAGTCCGTCCCGCTCGAACGCGGCCAGCTCGCCGCCGAAGCCGCCAAGCAGCATGGCGCCGACGTGAAGTTCACCATCTATCCCGGCGTCGGACACAATTCTTGGGAAAAGGCCTACGCCGAACCCACGCTCGAAGCCTGGATCCTCGCGCGGAAGAAGTAATCTAGGTATTGGCGGATAGCGGTTGGCGGATAG
>RGES01000011.1 GCA_009917805.1 Verrucomicrobiota bacterium | reverse complement strand
GATCTCATCAAGACCTATCCGGTCTTCGGCATCTGCCTCGGCCACCAGATCATCACGCACGCCATCGGCGCCTCGACCTACAAGCTTAAGTTCGGACATCGCGGCGGCAACCAGCCCGTCAAGAACACCGAAGAAGGCCGCGTGGCCATCACCGCCCAGAACCACGGCTTCGCCTCGAAGCGCGAGGAGCTGGAGCGTTGCGGCGCCATCGTCACCGAGGTGAACCTGAACGACGACACCGTCTCCGGCCTGCGTCTCAAGGACAAGCCGGTCTTCTCCGTCCAGTATCACCCGGAAGCCGGCCCTGGCCCGAACGATGCGGACGTGCTCTTCGATCGGTTCTACGACCTGATCGCCAAGAGCAAGGGCGCCAAGTGAGCCCGGCGTCATGGCTGCCCGATTTCTCGCAGCCCTTTGTCTCGCCCTCGGTCTCGCCGGGTGCGCCGGCTCGTCGCCGCGTTCGCCGGAGGAGGCCTTGACCCGTCTCATCGAGTCCGCGGTCGCCGGCCGGGCCGCGTCGGACCAGTATCAGAACGTCGACCCCGTCGACGAGGAGACCATCAGGCAGTTCGTCTACGTCGAGGAGTGGCTCGACGTGAACGGCGAGTCCGTGGTCGGCGTACGACCGGGCGCGACGCCCGTCGAAGGCGCGTTCCGGTTCACGCATTCCGCCGACGGTCGCTCCACCTACCTCATCTCGTACGGCTGGCCCGGCCCGCAGGTGCGCTCGCGCGTGCTGCGCCCCGCGCCCGGTTCGAAGGTCATGCTGCTCGGCTGGTCCGATCTCCTGCCCTGGGAGCAGCTCGGCGCCGTCTGCGTCATCACCACGCCGCGCGAGATGGCCGACGAGGAGAACCACCCGTGCAAGCAGGCGTTCGTCTTCAAGGTCGAGGCGCCCCGCTGAGGGCCGGCCTCAGAGCTCGACCTGCATGCCCAGCTCGACCACGCGGCCGGGCGGCAGGTTGAAGTAGGCCGTCGCCGAGAGGGCGTTGCGGTTGAGCACTTCGAAGAGCTTTTCCTGCACGGCGTTGAGCGAGAAGCCCGTCGTCGCGCGGACGATCGTCTCGCGGCTGAGGAAGTAGGTCGTCTCCATCATGTTCGGCGTGATGCCGAGCTCCTTGTACGCCGCTTCCAGGACCG
This sequence comes from Verrucomicrobiota bacterium, assembly GCA_009917805.1. GTDB lineage: Bacteria > Verrucomicrobiota > Verrucomicrobiia > Opitutales > UBA953 > UBA953. The sequence continues at coordinate 17,272 of RGES01000011.1, read as the reverse complement.
GGAAGACGTCCTGCTTCTCGCGGAAGCCGAACTTGCCCGTCACGCTGAGCACGGACGGGAATTCCTCGTGGCTCTCGACCTTGCAGAACTTCGGGCCGCGGGTGTTGAAGCTGATGCGGTCGGTGGCGGGCACGATGGCGCGGTCTTCGTCGACCTTGAGGGTCACGACGATGATGTGGTCGTGGAGCGCCTTGTTGTGCTTGAGGTTGTGCGCGAGGGCCATCGGCACGGACTTCGTCGAGCCGGTCATGTAGATCGCCGTGCCCTTGACGCGGCTGAGCTTGCCGGCGACGAAGCGGTCTTCGACGCTGTCCAGGAAGTTCTCGAAGTCGCCCGTGCTTTCGCCTTCGCTCATCTTCTCCTTCATCACCAGGCGGCCCTTGTTCCAGACGGCCATGATGTAGTAGACGAGGAAGCCCGCGGCGAGCGGGAGCCAGCCGCTCTCGAGGATCTTCGGGAAATTGGAGGAGACGAAGACGATCTCGAGCAGGATGACCGGCGCGACGAACACGTACGCCGTGACCGAGGGGATCTGGAAGCGCTGGCGGAGGTACTGGCCGAAGAGGACCGTCGTCACCAGCATCGTCAGGCTGACCGCGATGCCGTAGGCGCTGGCGAGGTGTTCGGAGGACTTATACTGCAGCACCAGGGTGATCGAGCCGATCATGAGCAGCCAGTTGATGATCGGGATGTAGATCTGCCCGGACTCCTGGTCCGAGGTGCGCTCGACGCGCATGCGCGGCAGGAAGTTGAGCTGGATCGCCTGCATCGTCGTCGAGAAAGCCCCTGAAATCAGGGCCTGCGAGGCGATGATGGCCGCCAGGGTGGCGATGATGACGAGCGGGATCTGCGCCCAGCTCGGCGCCATGTTGAAGAATGGGTTGAAGCCATGCTCGAACTCGGAAGCGGGCCGGGAGAGGGCCCAGGCGCCTTGGCCGAGGTAGTTCAGGATGAGGGCGGGGAAGACGATGCAGTACCAGCCGGCCCGGATGGGCTTCTGGCCGAAGTGGCCCATATCGGCGTACAACGCCTCGGCGCCGGTGACCGCGAGGAAGACCGCGCTGAGGATGATCATCGACAGGCCGGGGTGCTCGATGAAGAAGCCGATGGACTCCAGCGGGTTGAAGGCGTGGAGGATCAGCTTCGCCTGCGCCGTGTTATGGATGAGCGAACCGACGCCCGTGGCGGCGATGCAGGCGAACCAAGCGAGGGTGATCGGCCCGAAATACATGCCGACCTTGCCGGAGCCGCGCCTCTGCAGGGCGAAGATGCCGACCAGGATGATCACCGCGAAGGCCGGGATGAGGAACGTCAGGAAATGGTCGGAGAGGGGCCCTTTGAGGCTCTCGTTGGCCTCCTTGATGCCTTCCAGCGCGGAGAGGACCGAGATGGCCGGGGTGATGACGCCGTCGCCGAAGAGCAGGGCGGTGCCGAAGACGCCCAAGAGCACGAGCACGCTGCGGTGCTTGCGCTTGGATTGCACATGGGTCCGGGCCTCCTCGCTCTTCTCGTCGTCCTTCTCCTTCTTGCTGGCCAGGGAGACCAGGGTCATGATGCCCCCTTCGCCGTCCTCGTTGGCCTCCATGATGAACAGGACGTACTTCACGGTCACCACGCAGATGAGGGACCAGATGATCATCGAGACCGCCGGGACGACGATCTGGTCCAGGGTGCCGCCATGGTGGAGGCCGTTGCGCAGGCATTCCCGGAAAGCGTAGAGCGGGCTGGTGCCGATATCGCCGAAGACCACCCCGAGCGCGGCGACGGTGGCCGCCATGGTAAGCGGCTGGACGGGGGAAGAGCCTTCGGTCGGCTCTTGGGCAGGCTTGCTCATGGAGAGTTATTCACACTGACAGGTCCTGGGGGGTAATCAAAGCCAATCGGGACGTGCTGGGGCTTGCTTTTTTGCCCCCAAATCGCATTTCCAGACGTTCCCTTTCCCCGCTTTCCAAACAATACGAACAATGAATATCATCCAAACTGTTATCAATCAGGGGCTTGCACAGGCCCAGGGTGCCCCTGCGGGCGCCGGAGAGCAGCAGGGCGGCGGCTGGACCATCCTGGCCATGTACGCCCTGCTTTTCGTGGGCATGTACTTCCTGCTCTTCGCCCCCCAGCGTAAGAAGCAGAAGGAACTCGAAAAACTCCAGTCCGAGCTCTCCGTGGGCGACAAGGTCCTGGCTGCCGGCGGCATCTACGGCCGCGTCGTCTCGATCAAGGACGACCGCGTGACCCTCGAACTCGATTCCGGCCGCATGACCGTCCATAAGTCCGTCATCATGGGCAAGGACGTCGACGCCGCCGTCCAGGCCTAAGGTCATCACCCCTTAACCGACCCTGATACTATGACATCCAGGACCTGGTTCTGGAAAATCGCGGTTTCCCTCGTCGCCCTGGCCGTCGCCTGGTACGAGTTCCACCCGGTTGCTCCGATCCCCCTCGACCAGTTCGTGCCTGCGCAGGTCATCGCGCAGAAGCCCGAGTTCGACAAGCTCCACGCCGAGGCCCTCGAGCGCGTCAAGCGCTACAAGGACGCCGCCGTCCCCGCCGACCAGAAGTCGGTCTCCTACTACCAGGCGCTCCGTGACATCGGCGAAGGCCGCGGTCGCGCGGCACAGGTCGATTTCCGTCCGTTCTTCTTCACCGAAGCCCAGATCGTGCGCGAGCCGGACCAGAGCAAGCGCAATGGCATCGTGCTCAAGCAGCTCATGGTCGCCTCCCAGGGGCGCCTCAAGCTCGGCCTCGACCTGCAGGGCGGGGTGTCCTTCACGCTGAAGGTCGATCCGACCGGCGCCGAGTCCGGCGAAAAGAGCGCGGGCGACAAATCCCACGTCTCCCACGCCGAGATGGTCAACCAGGCCCTCCAGGTCATGGAGCAGCGCGTCAACCAGTTCGGCGTCGCCGAGCCGGTCCTCCGCCCCGTGGGCGATCTCTCCCTCGAGGTCCAGCTGCCCGGCGAAGACGCCGCCAACAACCCCGACGTCATCGACGCCCTCAAGAAGCCGGCCAAGCTCGAGTTCCGCCAGGTGCACCGCACCGAACGTCCGTCCGAGACCGACCGCGAGCACGCGCTCCGTTCGCTGCCCGTCGACCCGATGCTCGGCGCCTCCTCCGCGATCTCGACCTATGAGGTGCTCACGCTCCGCGACGTCGACAGCCGCACCGGCGAAGTCCGCATGAACCGCTACTTCGTCAAGAAGGCCGCGGACGCCACCGGCAAGATCATCAAGGCCGCCTCCGGCCGCTCCGACGACGGCATCTCCTTCTATGTGGACATGAAGTTCACCGACGAAGGCTCCAAGAAGTTCGGCGACCTCACCGCCAAGATCGCGGAAGGCAACTCCCGTTCCGTCGGCCAGCTCGCCATCGTCCTCGACGGCAAGCTGCAGTCCGCCCCGACCGTGCGCGAAGCCATCCGCAGCACCGGCGCGACCATCACCGGCAACTTCAGCCGCGAAGAGGTCATCAACCTCGCCAACGTGCTGAACAATCCGCTCGAGTTCCCGCTGATCACGCAGGACGTGACCTCCGTCGGTCCGACGCTCGCCAAGGACGCCCAGGGCAAGTCCGTCACGGCCTCCCTCGTCGCCGTCGGCCTCGTCATCTTCTTCATGGTCGGGTTCTACGTCTGGGGCGGCTTCATCGCCGTCGTCGGCATGGTGCTCAACCTGCTCATGATGCTCGGCGCCATGGCCTACTTCGGCGCGACCATCACGCTGCCCGGCGTCGCCGCGCTCGTGCTGACGCTCGGCATGGCCGTCGACGCGAACATCCTGATCCTCGAACGCGTCCGCGAGGAAGCGCGCGCCGGCAAGGACCGCGCCGTCTCCCTCCGCGAAGGTTACAACCGCGCGACCTGGACGATCGTCGACGCCAACCTGACGCACCTGCTCGTGGCCTTGATCCTCGCCTTCATGGGCACGGGTCCCGTCCGCGGCTTCGGCATCACGCTGATCATCGGCATCTTCACCACGCTCTTCACGACCCTCGTGACCTGCCGTGGCCTGCAGGAACTCGCCTTGGCGCGCGGCATCATGTCCCGCATCTTCGGCCTCCCGGTCTTCAAGCCGACCCTCGACATCCCGTTCCTGAAGTTCGCCCGCGTGGCCTTCATCATCTCGTGGGCCATCGTCGCCCTCGGCATCTCCGAGCTCGCCTACAAGGGCAAGGAAGCCTTCGGCAAGGACTTCCGCGGCGGCGAATCCGCCCTGGTCGCCATCGCCCCCGGCGCCAACGTCGATACCGGCAAGATCGCCGGCCTGGCGGCCTCCGTCGGCCTGCCTGACACCACCGTCAGCGTCCAGACGCCCGTCGGCGGCGGCGAACCGACCCTCCGCATCGAGACCGAACTCACCAAGGACAAGTCCAAGGGCGAGTTCGCCAACGTCGCGGCCATCGTCGGCGCCATCAAGGCCAGGAGCCCCGAGATCCTCAAGGACCGCTCGGCCTCCGTCGAGAAGCTCATGCTCTCCCGCGAAGCCATCGGCGGCTCCGTCAGCGGCGAACTCCGCTCCAACGCCATCTGGTCCGTCATCCTCGCCCTCGTCGGCATCGGCATCTACGTGTCGCTGCGCTTCGAGACGGGCTTCGGCGTGGCCGCGATGGTGGCCACCCTGCACGACGTCCTGATGACCGTGGCGCTGTTCGTCTTCTTCGGCGGCCAGTTCAACGCGGCGCTCATCGCGGCGATCCTGCTCATCATCGGCTACTCGGTGAACGACACGATCGTCGTCTTCGACCGCATCCGCGAGGAGCTGCAGAACAATCCCGGCCGCGAGCTCCGCGACGTGATCCACTTCGCCATCAATCGCACGCTTTCCCGTACGATCCTGACCTCCGCGACCGTCTTCCTCTGCGCCGTGGCCCTGTGGGCCTTCGGCGCCGGCGACGTCCGCCTCTACGGCGAGGTCTTCATCTACGGCGTGCTCACCGGAACCTTCTCCTCGATCTTCATCGCGAGCCCCATCTTCTACTGGTGGCACAAGGGCGATCGTAAGGGCGTAGACGCCGCGGAACTTCCGCGCACCTACTCCTGGGAGGCCGGCTCCGACAAGGACGCCTAAGGGTCGCCCCGCACATGGCCGCCTGGTCTCACCGGGCCGCGGACGCCGGGCTTGCCCGACGGATCGTGGCTGCGCTGGGGGTTTCCGAACCCCTGGCCTATGTCCTCGCCCGCTCCTTCGCGGATGAGGGCGAGGCGGAGCGTCATCTCCGTCCGCAGCTCGCCCATGTCTCCGACCCGTTCGCGGTCGGGGGTCTGCGCGAAGCCGCCGAACGCCTCGTCCTCGCCGCCGCGAAGGGCGAACGCATCGCCATCCTGGGCGACTACGACGTCGACGGGGTCTCGAGCACCGCGATGCTCGTGCACTTCCTGCGCCGCCTCGGCGCGCGCCCGGAATACTTCGTCCCGCGACGCCTCGAAGAAGGTTACGGCCTGTCGATGGCCGCGCTGGAACGCGTGCTGGCCGAAGCCAAGCCGCAGCTCTTCGTCGCCCTCGATTGCGGCACGAACTCGAAGCCGGAGGTCGACCGCCTCCGCGCCGAAGGCGTCGACGTCATCGTCGTCGACCACCACGTCGCCAAGGAGACCCGCGTGACCTGCACGCTGGTCAACCCGCGCGTCAACGACGCCGAGGACGCTCCCTGGCAGACGCTTTGCACCGCCGGGCTGGTCTTCAAGCTGGTTCACGGCGTGCTGAAGGTCCTGCGTCTCGCCGGCGACGAACGTGGCACCAGCATCGCGGTGAAGGATTACCTCGACCTCGCCGCCCTCGGCACGATCGCCGACCTGGTGCCGCTCCGCGCCGAGAACCGCATCCTCGCCGCCCACGGCCTCAAGGCCCTCGGCGAAGCCCGCCGCCAAGGCCTGCGCGCCCTCATCGCCGTCAGCGGCATGGAGCCCGGCGGCGTGCTGACCTCGGTCGACGTCTCCTATCGCATCGGCCCGCGCATCAACGCCAGCGGCCGCCTCGCCGACGCGTCGCTGCCGCTCCGCCTGCTGCTCTCGGACGACGCCGACGACTGTCTCCGCGACGCCGCCCAGCTCGACGCCATCAATCGCGAACGCCAGGAGATCGACAAGAAGGTCACCGAGGAAGCCATGGCCCAGGCCAAGGCGATGGGCGACCTCGCAGGCTATGTCGTCCACGGCGACTGGCATCCGGGGGTCGTCGGCATCGCCGCCGGCAAGATCTGCCGCGCGCTCGACCGACCGGTCATCGTGCTGGGCAAGGAAGGGGAGAGCGCCAAGGGCTCCGGACGCAGCGTCCCCGGCACCAACCTCGTCGAAGCGCTCGGCGCCTGCGCCGACCTGCTGAAGACCTATGGCGGCCATCCCATGGCCGTCGGCGTCTCGCTCAACGTCAGCGACGTGGACGCCTTCCGCGCGCGCTTCGCCGCCGCCGTCGAGGCCCAGCGCCTGGCCGGCGTCGTCCATGCCGACGGACGCGACATCGACATCGCCCATTGGATCAAGCCCTCGGAGGTCACCGATCAGCTGCTCGACGACCTCGACCTGCTGCAGCCCTACGGCGAAGGGAACACCGAGCCGGTCTTCGGGTTCAAGGGGTTCGTCTTCGATCGTCCGCCCACGCCGTTCGGCGAAGGTAATTTCCGGCACCAGCTTCCGCTCAGCGGAGGACGTCGCCTGAACTTCGTCGCCTGGCGCATGGCCGACCGCATGCCGGAACCGGGCAAGGCGATCGAGATGGCCGTCAAGCTGCAGTGGAACCGCTGGCAGGGACGTCGCATCCCGCAGGCCGAGATCCTCGACTGGCGCTACGCTTCCTGATCACTTCGTGCCGGCAGGCTCCGCCGGACGCCGATCTTCGATGGTCTTGCTGCGGATCGCATGCGGCTCGTCGGGGATCGGAAGCAGGAAGACGAGCGAGCGGACATTCGGCTGCTGGAGCGAGCGGTAGACGTGGCCGACCTCGTACCCGTCGTCGGCCCTGGTGTGGATCTCCGCCAGGGCGTACTGATGGTCGGACGCCGGGTTCTTCACGACCGTGCGTGCGTTGGCGCGCAGCGCGACCTTGCGGTCGGGGTAGCGGAGCTCGACGTCCTTGCCGGTGAGGTTGATGAACTGGAACGCGCCGTAGGGGAAGGCGCCCTCGGCATCGTCCAAGGCCAGGATCTGGTGTCCGTTGCCGCCTGAGGAGAACAGCAGGAGGTAGCTGCCATCCTTTTGGAAGGTATATTCGGCCGTGGGCGTGGAGGTCGGCTTCGGCGCCTTGCCGCCTTTTTTCTTGTCCTCCTTGGGCGGGGGCCTGGGCGCGGCTTCCAGGCGCAGGATGAGGAGGTTCGCCTCTTCGGTTTCCTTGGAGGCCGCGGAGAGGATGCCGGAAAGTTCCCGGAGCCGGCCGTTGAGGGCTTCGATCTGGGCCAGGTCGCCGGCGGATGCCTTGCCGGCGCGCTCCGTGGTCTGAAGGTTGAGCGTGTCGAGCAGCCGGGTGATCTGCGCGTACTCGTCCGAAGCCTGCAAGGTGACGGCTTGGGCGCGACGCAGGCGTTGGATGGCCGCCGACATCTCGGGCGACAGCGGGCGGGGGTTCAAGGTCTCCTCGTCGATCGTGATGAACCGCAGGGTGTTCGATCCCTTGTAGGTGACTTCCGGGGTGAAGGCGTTGTTCGGGATGGTCAGCCGGCGTAAGGTCTCGCCCTCCAGGTAGCTGGCATTCGGGATGGCTTCGTCGAAGGCGAGCGCGCGGAAGCGGATGCTGAGCTTGGGCTTGTCGGAGGTCTGGGCGAAGAGGCCGGCTGCGAGGAGCGGCAAGCAGAGGAGGGCGCGGGCGTTCATAGGTCCTTCTGGGTGAGCGTGCGGGTGGACAGGATCACGAAGCGGCGTCCCAGCGTCCGGTTGATCTGGTTGAGCAAGGAGTTGTGGAGCTGGCCATCGTTGGATTTGCAGACTTCGGTCTCCGGCGGCTGGCTCGGATCGCAGAATTCCGGGATGCGTTGCACGACGGCTTCGATCCAGCAGCCGGCGAGGGTCCGGGTCGCGTCGAGCGGATCCGTGGCCTCGCCGTAGCAACGGATGACGAAGGTGTCGGAACGGGTGCTGAGCGAAGAGCCGACGGCTTCGAGGATGTCCGACTGCATCAGCGAGGTCGGCGCGGCCCGGAGGGAATGGCATTTGTTCGAACTGGTCCTAGGGTCGGTGGCTACGACGTTGCTGGGTTGGTAGGTGTAAGGAATGACGCCGGCGGCGGTCGGGGTGGTGGTCGGATCGGCGGTCACGGCGGCGAGTTTCGTGGCATCGTAAGCGGGAGCCGCGGCGAGGGGCGAACTGCGGTTGGACAGGTTCGCCCCGTCGACGTCGGCGCGGAGGATGGCGTTCTGGAGGCAACCTTGCCAGGAGACCTGATTGGGATAGGCGCCGCAGTTGAAGCGGTTCACGAACTGGGACAGTCCTATGTAAGGTAGAGGCACCTCGACGCCGCGGTTCTTGATCACGTAATGGACGTCCAGGCCGCTCTTGATCCCATATTGGTAACGATGGTTGTAGCGGATGCGCATCCGGGTCTCCTCGACGATCGATTTCGCCAGCAGCTTGATCTGGGCGTCATCGAGGGTCGCTAGCCCCGTCCAGGCTCTCTTGTCGTTGAAGGCGTACTTGTAGTTATAGTCGGCGGAGTCGGCGCGGACGGCCCGGGGAAAACGCGCGTTCTTGTCGGCGGCGGGCAGGAGTTCGGTGGCGGAACCCATGACGTTCCGCTTGGCGCTGGCCAGCAGCGCGGCCCAGGCGTCGACGGAGGTGCTGTTCACGTTGAACGTGCCGTCGGACAGGATCGTCCCGGCGATGCGGCGATGGTCGGCGAGCATGGCGCGGACGGTGACGGGATCGCGGGCGGCGAACAGTTTCGTCCTCGGATTGGCGAAGCGTCCGGCGCCGGCGGCGAATTCGTCGAGCACTGTCGTCAAGGATTTGGCTTCGGTGACGACCTTGGCTCGGCTGATGACCGGTGCGGCGCCCGAAAGGAAGAACCGGTCGTAGATGGCCGAGTTGGCCATCCAGGCGTGGTCGTGATTGGCGACCGCGCATTTGGGGTCGGTATAGTAGGTGCTGGCGACGTTGACGTTCAGGGGCGAAAAGCTGTTGCCGATCTGGAAGAGCGGCTCCTGGTCGCGCAGGCCGAAATTGGCGTGCGTGTACTGGGCGAGCGAAAGAGGGGGCGCGAAGGGCACGCTGGTGTAGACCGCCGAGGTCATGCCGCCGAGCCCCGAGGTGACGCTCAGGCCGCCGTAGGCCTGCCAGCCGGCGATGGCCGGAGTCTCGATGACCTCATTCCAGTTGTTCGCCGGGCGTAGCATCATCTTGTAGCTGGGCGAGGTGAAGGCGTAGCCGTTCGGCGTCGCGGCGCTCGCCATGCCGTTGGCGTCGCCGCGGGTCACCGCGGCCATCGGGTTGGAGTGCGAGAAGACCGGGAAGGGCAGGGTGTCTTTCGGCCAGCGGAGGCCGAAGTCGTGGATGCCGAGGATCTTGGGTTCCGACTTGTCATCGGGCAGCGTGATGCCGGCGGCGCCCACCGCAAGGGAGGTCGCGGCGCCGCTGCGGCTGAGGTCGGTCGCCGTCAACGTATTCAGTTCGCTGCAAGCGTTGAACGCGCTGCTGGGCGTCCCGTTGGCGCTGCCGGTAATCCGGTCGCCAGGCCAGGAGGTGAGCAGGACTCGTGCCTCGTAGGAGCCGGTGTTCAGAAGCGTGACCGTCACGCTTTCGGCGTTGCCGCCGCCCGTCACCATCACTGGGTTGCCGGCGGGGTCGGTGCACGGCATCCAGAAGCCGCCGCGGGTGTCGAGGCCTACGATCGCGTTGCCCGGCGTGCGGGTGAACGGCCAGGTGCTGGCGTAGGTCGGCGCGACGCCGGTCGCCGGGTAGGAAAAGACGCGGAACTCGCCGGGGAGGAGCACGTTGTCGACGCCGATGTTCATCCGGAAGTTTTCCACCGCGTTCGAGGTCATATCGATGCCGCGGGCGAGCTCACCGATGGTCTTGGTCCAAGTCTGGGTGGGCGTCTGGAACTGCAAGGTAAGGCTGTCCCAGTTGCGGAACGACAGGCGCATGGCGGTGAGTTCCAGCGAGGAACTGTCGCGGGCCAGCCGCAGCGAGACGTTGTACGGATTATGAAGCACCACGATCGGCGTGACCGTGAGACGCAGCGCGCCGCCCCCGCCGTCCTGGAGGCCCCAGACGAGCAATTGTCGGCAGACGTAAGGAGACACCGCCACCTTGGTGGGCTTGGGCGGAGGGAGGCCGTTGATCGTGGTCGCGTTCAGGAAGTCGCCGGTGGCGTCCTCGCGATTGTAGAAGCGGCCATAGTGGCTGCGGTCGCCGTAAGCCGACGCGGCGAGCGCAGCCGCATTGGGGAAGTGGGCGCGAGCGTTGAGTTCGGGGGCCACCGGGTTGAACCAGTTGAGTTCCTTGTACAGGCGATGGTAGTTGCGCAGGGATTCCCAGGTCGGCCCGCGCGTGGTGCCGCCGTTGGAGAAGGAATAGAGCGGAGCGATGTTGCGGGTGGCGCCGTCGTGCCTGACCGTCACCTTCGCGTCCGCATAAGCGGTGCGCGTGCTGACGCCGTTCGGGTGGTAGACGTAGGTGACGCCGGACAACTGGGCGCCGGCGGAATCCTTGGGCGCGGCGCCTTCGCCGAATTCGGATAGTTTCCACTCGGCGTCGGTCTTCTCGAAGGCCAGCGAGAGGTCGATCTTGAGTCCGCCCCACAGCGAATCACAATTCACCCCGCGGGACCACAGCGTCGTCTCGGTGAACAGGCGTTTGGCGCGCGTCGGCGGCGCGGTTTCCGTCAGGCCGAGGCCGGCGTTCGTCAGGAACGGCAGCTCCCGCATCTGCGTCACGCGGGGGTCGATGCCGCTGAGGGGCATGTTCTCCAGGCCGGCCAGGATGCCGGTGCCCGACCGTGTGGTGCCGCGCAGGGCTTCCTGCTGCAGCTGCGGCGTCGTCGTGCCCGTGGGGGGCGTGAGCCGAGGGTCGGTCAGGTTGATGCGCGCCTTCACGCCTTCGTCGCCGATCCAATAGCAGTAAGACCCGTTGCTGTCATCGGGCAGCGCGATGCGCGGAAGGCTGATACGGCCATCGGGTTTGCCGGGGCTCGTGGAAGTCGCCAGTTCGGGTCCGCTGGCGCAGGCGTCGCCGACCAGCGGGACGAGCAGGTTGGCCGGGATGGTGAAGTCGTTCTGCCAAGGCACCCACTGGTCGAGATAGAAGTCGGCCTGCCCGTAAAGGTTCGCCGACTGCGCCCCGGGCAGCTGGTCATGCCGGCCGCTGATCAGCCAGGAAGGAGGCTGGAGCTGCTGGTCGCTGCGCCAGACGCCGGTCCAGAGCGGGTTGCGGATCGTGTTCCAGGTCCAGCCCGGCTGCGTGGTGTTGGCCAGGATGTCGGCGCGGGCGGTCATGCGGCGGTCGGGGCCGGCTTCCTGCTGCAGGTGCGCGAGCGCGAGGCGGAGCGAGACGGCCGCGTTCAGCTTCGCCCGCAGGAAGTTCTGATGCTGCGCCGAGAGCCGCGACTCGATCGTGACGAACGACGCCACCGTGATGACCGTGAGCAGCACGACGGACATCACCACGAGCGACAGCACGAGGCTGAAGCCCGGGCGACGGCGGCGCGGCGTCACGGGGTCGGTGGGCACGCCTTCATCCTGCGACCGTGCCGGGCGTCCTCAAGTCCGGACGCCCGTTGTCGTATGAAACTTATAGGCCTTGGGCCTATTTCTCGCCTTTCGGGGCCGGCGGCTTCTGGGCCAGGCTGCGGGCGGGGGGCGGGCGATCCTCGATCACCTTGAGGGCGATGCGGCCGAGGTCGCCGGGGCCGGGCGAGATCATGTAGAGCTTACGGGTGCTCTCCATGTGGAAGACGCGACCCGAGTAGGCCGGCATGTCGGCTTCGTTGACCCGGCTGGCGATCTGCAGGTCGTAGTAATCGTTATCCTTGCTGCCCGGTCGGGCCACCTTCGAGCCGCCGGGCGGGATCTGCTGGTCGCCGGAGGGAAGCTTGATGGTCAGGGGGAAGGGGCAGAGGTTGAAGTAGCGGTTGCTGCCGGGCGGGAACGAGCCGGGCACGTCCGGGATGGCGGTGATGCCGTTGTCCTTGCCTGGATTCACCATCAGGATCAGGTGCAGCTGGCCTTGTTTCGCGGGCAGTTCGATCCAGGCGACCGGGGGCTTGCCGGCCGGCGTGAGCGCATGGGTGGGGGTCGCGGACTTGATGCCGCGGGCGGGTCGCTTGACGACTTCGGTCTTCTCGCCGGCGTTCGGCGCGGGCTCCGCGGGAATCTCGGTGGTCGCCAGCGCGACGAGTTCCATGCGGGCCGGGCCGCGGTAATAGAACACGTCCGTCAGCATGTCCGTCGGGATCACGAGGCCGTTGACCTTCTTGTCCTGCACGATGCCGATTCCGGCCAAGGGTTTGGTGGCGGAGATGAACTTGACGTAAGCCTCCACGATGGGCCCGTCCGCGGCGAGGGCGGAGCCGCCGGCGAGGAGCAGGGTGGTGAGCAGGATTTTCCCGAGGTCAGATCTCATCGGCTTTGAGCCACCGCATGGAGACGACCTTGAAGCGCCGTCCGAGCACGTTGTTCACGGGGGTGAGGGCGGTGCTCAAGGTCGGATCGGTCGCCGCCGAGGGGGCGATCTTCAGCGGCTTCGGGGCGCTGTTCCCGGTTTCGGCCGGATTGGTCGGATCGACGAATTCCGGGATGCGCTGGACGACGACTTCCATCCAGGCCGAACCGATCTCTCCGTTGTCGAGGGCGGCCTCGCCGTAGCAACGCAGGGTGAAGGTGTCGGAGCGGGTCGCCAAGGCGGAGCCGAGGCTTTGGAGCAGGTCGGACTGCAGCAGGTTGCCCGGCGCGCCCATGGCGGTGTGCGCACGGCTGGTGCCGGTCTGCGCGGACACCTCGATGTTTTCCGGATTAGGGAACCAGCTGGAGGTCGCCGTCTTCAGCGAGTCCTGCGTGAGCTTGCGGTCCGTGGCGTTGGCGAAGAGCCGGTCGCTGAGCCCTGCGTTATAGGTCTGGTCGGCGCGGAAGATCGCCGCCTGCAGCGCGCCGCAACGGCTGGCCCAGGTCTCGGAGGTCAGGAAGCGGTTGATGAATTCGGAGAGGCCGAGGTAAGGGGTCGTGGGCTTGGCGAGTCCGCCGAAGAGACGACCGCCCGGCGGCTTCGCGAGGTCGCGTTCGCTGCGGGCGAGGATGGCGAAGCGGGCCTTGTTCTCGGCGACGATCGCGGTGGCGAGGTTGGCGATCTGCGTGTCGCTCAGGTTGGCGAAGCCGGCCCAGTTGCTGGGGTCATCGGTGTTGCCGGCGGCGACCGCCGAGGTGTCCTTGGTCAGCACGCGCGGGAAGCGGGCGTTGTTGGTCGAAGAGGGGCTGGCGTTCATCTTGTCGGCGATCGCGAGGTTCTTGGCGGTCCCGAGGAAGGCGGTCCAGGCGGCGACGGACGTGGAGTTGACGTTGAAGGCGCCCTTGTTGAGCAGCACCGCCGCGGAGCGACGGTAGTCGGCGAGGGCGACGGCGGTGGCCACGGCGTCGCGGCTGCTTTCCAGGGAGAAACGCGGATTGTCGAGCGGCATGCCGTTGTTCACGAAATCGCTGATGACCTGGGTCATCGATTTCTTCTCGTTGGGATCCGCGGGCGGCACGGTGGTCTTGCCGGCGAGGGTCACGGGGTCGGTGGGCTTGGGGGCGGCGGGGGTGATCGCTCCCGATGTGCCGGACTTCATCCAGGGCGCGAGGCTCGAGAGGAAGTAGCCATCCCAAAGCGCGGCGTTGAGCAGGTAGCTCTGGTCGTACTCCGTCCAGCTGAGGCCGTTATCCTGGAAGGCTTTCTTCGCGTCGACCAGCGGCGAGGCGAAGCTGTTGCCGATGCTGAGCAGGGGTTGTTGGTCGCGGACGCCGAAGTTGGCATGGGCGTACTGCGCGAGCGAGACAGGCTGGACGAGGGGGATCTCGGCGAGGATGACGCGGGTGTCGCCGGTCGCGGCGGTGGCGGAATTGCCGCCGAACGCCAATTTGCCCGCTCCGGTGTTTTCGAGGACGTTTTCCCAGGCGCCCGTACGGACGGTCAGCTGATAACTTGGCGAGGCCCCGCGGGCGCCGGCCGAGCCGACGCGTCCGCCCGCGCTGGGCTTCTGGACCGCCGCCAGGGGGTTGGAGTGCGTATAGGTCGCGAAGGGAGCGGCGGCGTGATCGGAAGTCTTCGCCGAGATGTCGATCACCGTGACGATGTCAGCGGGGAGCGGTGGCGACGTCGGATTGGGGTAGGGGTTGCGGCCGTCCCATTCCGGGATGTCGGGGCGCGGATACTTGTTCTGCACGTGCCGCCAGCTCTGGAAGAATTTCTCGCCGGGGCTGGGGTACTTCGCCTGGCCGATGTCGTTGAAGGCGATCTCGCTGTTCTCGCTCGTCTTGGCGAGGAAGTCCGTCTTGTCGGCGGAAGGGTTGCTGCTGGCGTTGGTGTTGAGTTCCAGCTGGTCGCCAGGCCAGCAGCTGAGGGCGTGGCGGACGCGCAGGTTGCCACCGGGGATGATCTCCAGGGCGATGGGATTCTCGATGTTGAAGGTCAGCGTGGCCGCGTCGCCGAAGTTCCAATCCCAGACGTTGTCGCGGTAGCCGCCCTGGATGTTGTAGGTGTTGTCGAGCACGATCGACTTCGCCCATTCGCTGATCTTCGGCTCGCAGGAGAAGACCCGCATCTCGCCGGGCTCGAGGGTGATGCTGGTGCTGGCGTCCTTGGTCAGGTAGAAGCGGAAGGTGTCCTCGTTGTCGCTGTCCGCCGCCTGTCGGGTGAAGAAGTCGGTGATCTTGGTTTCGTAGACGTACGGACTGGCCAGCGTGCCGGTCTTGTACTGCTTGAAGCGGAATTTCCAGTCGGCCATGTCCGCGAAGCCGATGGCCGCCGCATAAGGGGTCTTGTTGGCTCCGCCGCTGGCGGTGCCGGGGGTCCAGGTCATCCGGACGTTGAAGGGGTTATGGATCACGACGATCGGCGTGATGTTCAGGCGGATGTCGATCCACTCATCCCAGCTCCAGTAGGCGATCTTGCCGCGGCGGATCAACGTCCAGTCCCAGTACTGCATCTTGTTCACCGTGAAGGCCAAGGTGACGCGCTGCAGGTAGGGCGTGGCGGCGACGTTCAGCGGGCGCGTGACGATGTTGTTGTTATCGCCGTTGCGGTAGTCGTTCGCGTTCGGATTGTTGCTGCTCGTGGCCGGAAGGTCGCCGTCGTAGACGTCGGAGTAGCCGTAGAGCCGGTTGCGCAGGCTGTTGTTCGGCAGGCCGCTGCTGGCCGGAGTGCCGCTCGGGTGGGCCGCGGCGACATTGGGCCAGAGCGTGCGGGCCCGTAGGGTGGGGGTGCCGGTGGAGCGATAGCTGCCGGTGGCGCTGGTGGTCCAGCCGAGCTGCTTGTAGAGTCGATGGTAATCGCGCAAGGCCCACCAGGCGGGTCCGCGGATCTGGCCGTCGTTGACCGTGCGGCTGAAGACCGGCGCGGCGGCGGTGGTCTTCGAGCCCTGCGAGAGCACGGGCATCGTCGTGGCTTCGACGCCTTTCTCGGTCGTCGTGGCGGCGGCGCCGGCGACGCCTTGTCCGAATTCCGTGGCGGCGAACTGCGCGTCGCTGAGTTCGAACGCGACCGAGAGGTCGCGCTTCAGGCCGCCGTTGAGCGAATCGGCGAGGACCCCGGCGGAGGTGCCGGTGAGATCGTGGAAGAGCAGGCGCACGTTGGGCGTGGTGCTTGTTCCGGTGGTCTTCGCGAAGCCGCTGAGCAGCGGCAGCTGGCGGACGGAATCCAGGCTCGTCAGCTGCGTGGGGCTGGTGAGTGCGCCGAGGCCGTCGATGAGCGAGTAGCCGGGCGTGAGCGGGCTGCGCAGCGAGATCATCTGGTCGGCGTTGTTGGTGTCGCTGGCCGTCCGCACGTCGCGCAGGTTGACGCGGGCCTTGATGCCTTCGTCGCCGACCCAGTAGGCGTAGTTGCCGTTGATGCGGTCGTCCGGAAGCGCGATCTTCGGCAAGGCGACGAGACCGCTGGGGCGGCTGCCTTCGCCCGGAGCGGCGCTGCCGGCGCCGACGAGGTTCACCATCGCGGACGGGTCAGGATTGTAGCCGTTCTGCCAGGGCGCCCAGTAGCCCGGGTGGTAATCGGGGGAGGAACCGGTCTGGTAAAGGGAAAGCGATTGCGTGCCGGCCGGCTGGTCGGCGCGCCCCGAGACGATCCAGGCCGGCGGCAGGTCGGGCAGGTCGGTGCGCCAGATGCCTGTCCACATCGGGTTGCGCACGGTCGAAGCGGTGGCATCGGGCTGCGTGATGTCGGCGCGGGCCGTGGCGCGGCGGTCGGGGCCGGCTTCCTGCTGCAGGTGCGCGAGGGCGAGGCGCATCGAGACGATCGAGTTGAGCTTCGCGCGGGTCGCGAGCTGCTGGTTCATGACCGCGCGCGACTCGACGGTGATGAAGGCGGAGACCGTCACCAGCAGCATGACGATTCCTGCCATCACCGTCAGGGACAGGATGAGGCTGAAACCGGGGCTACGCTTGCTGTGTTTCATGCCGACCGCCTCTTCGGCGGTATGGGTATTATTACCCACGTTCGGCCTCAGGCAAGAGCCGCCTTCTGTTTCCGTCGGGATGCTGACATGATTACCTTGGATAAATGATATAAAATAAGTGTTTTCAGCCCTTCAGGAGGGGTTAGATTGGCTTGGTCATGAAAACCCCGCTGATCGTCGCGACCCTCCTCTTCGCCTCCGTCTCCCTCTTCGGTGCCGTCGCCGGCGGTGGTGGCGTTCCGCCCACGACTCCGACCACTCCGACCACGCCTACGACTCCGACCGTGAAGCCGCCCTGCACCAAGCCGGGCGTGACCACGCCGGCGGCTCCGAAGGCTCCTGAGAAGAAGGAAACGGAAAAGAAGGAAGTCGAAAAGAAGGAAGCCCAGAAGAAGGAAATCGAAAAGAAGTCCGACGACGCGAAGCGTCCGTTCAAGAAGTAAGCTTCCTCCGTTCCTCAGAAGGGCCGGACATTCGTCCGGCCCTTTTTGTTTCCGCTTGTCGTCCGCCGTCGCTTCGCACGATGGACGGGTATGCGCACCCTCGCCTTGCTGATCCTTTCCGCCGTCCTGCTTTCCGCCGCCGATGCGCCGCCTGCCGCGCCCGCGAAGGCCGCGCCGAAATATCAGGAGGGCAGCTGTTGCGACAAGGCCGCCAAGAAAGGCGACAAGTGCGTCCACCCTTGCTGCGTGAAGGCCGCCAAGGCCGGCAAGGTC
>RGES01000002.1 GCA_009917805.1 Verrucomicrobiota bacterium | reverse complement strand
AAGAAGAACGCCCAAGGCGAAAGCCGGTTCCAGCTCGACGCCGCCGCGCGCCAGAAGGTCGTGCAGCTCGCCGAGAAACTGGCCGACGACGCGCCCGGCCTGCACGTCTGGGTGAGCTTCGACGGCCAGCAGACCGCGCTCAAGACGACGAACTCACGCGTGCGGGTGACCTTCAGCCGCGCCGGCGCCAAGGCCGACCACGACATCATGGACCTGGTGGCCAAGGACAAGACCGTGGAAGCCCCTTGGTTCGTCGTCAGCGACGACATCGAGGTGCGCGACGCCACCGCCCGCGAAGGAGCCTACATCATCTACAACGACGCGCTGATCCAGCTGCTCGTGAACCGCGGGATCCGCGCGTAAACAAGCCGGGCGCATCCTGCGATGCGCCCGTGCGGGAAGAAGGAAGCCTTCGGCTTATTTCTTCTTCTTGGGAGCGGCCGGCGGAGCCGTGACCGGAGGCGGCAGCACGCCGGCGAAATCCTCGGCCTTGAGGCCGGGGTGGAACATGTTGAAGGAGTACTTGCTGGGCTTCCACTCCACGAGCGGGGTGACGTCGGCCTTGGCGGGGACTTCGAGGCCGAGGCCCCAGAAGACGCCGTTCACGAGGAGGCGGCGGAGCGACTCGTCCTTGAGGTCGCTGGCGGAGGCCATGGTGGTCGTCAGCACGCGGTTCTTGGTGCCGGCGGCGTTGGTGACCTCACGGGTCCAAGCCACGGCCATCGCGGGCGAGTTCACGCCCTGCTCCTTCTTGTCGGCGGTCTTCTTGGAGCGCTCGCTGAGCGGGTCTTCCGGGTTCATGCCCTTGAGCACGAGACCGCGGAGGAGCACCTGGACGTCGGCCGGAGGATGGGCCTCGTAGACGTCGGTGTCGCCGAAGATCTGGCCGACGCCGTTGAGGATGGCGAGCTTCTCGGCGCCCGGCTCGACGGCCGTGCGGGTCGCCTCGGACTTGTGGTTGCCCCAGTGGCTGACCCAGGTCTCGCCCAGGACGTTGCGGCCGAAGCCGCCGTTGGCGTTCCAGTTATAGGAGACGAAGGCGCTGTCCTTCGGGATGCCGGCGAAGGCGTGCGTGCTGGTGCGCGTGGCGACGATCGGCACGCCGCGCTTGAGGGCGGCGTCGAACTTGGCGAGCGCGGCTTCGTTCCACTTGCGGAAACGCAGGCCGAGCACGAGGGCGTCGGCGGTGTCGAGGGCCTCGGGCTTGCCGAGGGAAGCGCCGTTGTTCGGATTGATCACGCCGTCGTCATGCGAGAAGAGCACGGTGCACTTGAAGCCGTGGCGTTCGGAGAGGATGCGGGCGAGCATCGGCATCGACTCTTCGGAGCGATACTCCTCGTCGCCCGAGAGCAGCACGACGTGCTTGCCGGCGCCGGGACCTTTGCCGGCAGGAAACTCGAGCCAGCCGGGGCCGGAGGTGAAGGCCTCCGCGGCGACGGCCGGGAGCGCGAGGACGAGGGCGGCCAAGGCAGCCCAGAGAGAGAGGTGACGCTTCATGGGGTAAGATTCCAGAGACTGTGCCGACCACGGCGGGTTTCAAGCGCCCTGTTGGGCGCCCGGCGGCTCATTTCCGCTCATTCGCCCCGTCCTTCTTCGGCGGAGCGGAGGAAAACGGGTCGGGGCGGATCGTCTCGCGACGACCGTCGGAATAAGTGGTCACCTGATTGCCGAACGGATCCGGCCGGGTCGTCGCGCGCGTGCCGTCGCTGTAGGTCGTGGTCGAGCCGCCGAACGGATCCGGCCGGGTCGTGGCCGTCACGCCGTTGCTGTAGCGGGTCGTCGAGCCGCCGAACGGGTCAGGACGCGTGGTCGCCGTCACGCCGTTGCTATAACGCGTCGAAGAGCCGCCGAAGGGGTCGGGCGTCGTCACGGCGGTCACGCCGTTGTCGTAACGGGTCTGGGTCCGACCGAACGCATCGGTGCCCTTGACGCCGGAACGCGGGGCTTCGCCGGTACGCGGCGCGACCTTCACTTCCGCCGCGGGCTTGGCCTCGGGCTTCGGTTCGGCCTTGGCTTCGACGCGGGTCGCCTCCTTGCGGGCGGCTTCCTTCTTCGGGTCGGCCGCCGCGCCGAAGAACATCGCGGCGCCCAGGGCGCCGAGGAGGAGGAACGTCTTCATGGGGTTGTTTCTATTAGAAACCAAAGAGGGAGGGACGCAAGCCACGGCCCCTCGAAAACAAGAAGGGCGGGCGCCTCGCGGCGTCCGCCCTTCCGTTCGTGCGACCGGAGTCGCTTAGGCGATGACCTTGTCGACCACCTTGCCGAAGTTGTCGGTGAGGCGGAAGTCGCGGCCGTTGTAGCGGAACGTGAGCTTCGTGTGATCGAAGCCGAGGAGGCGCAGGATGGTCGCGTGCAGGTCATGGATGTCGACGCCGTCAGCGGCGACCTGGGAGCCGATTTCGTCGGTCTCGCCGTAGTGCATGCCGCCCTTGACGCCGCCGCCGGCCATCCAGCAGCAGAAAGCCTTGGAGTGGTGGTCGCGACCGGAAGCCTGGTTGACGCGGCCCGCGGTGGTCGGGGTGCGGCCGAATTCTCCGCCCCAGATGATGAGGGTCTGGTCGAGGAGGCCGCGCTGCTTGAGGTCGGCGATGAGGGCGGCGGCCGGGCCGTCGATGTTCTCGGCGCGCTGGGCGATCGAGGTGAAGAGGTTGGTGTGGTGGTCCCAACCGCCGGCGTCGACCTGGACGAAGCGGACACCGCGCTCGACGAGGCGTCGGGCGCAGAGGAGCTTGGCGCCGAGGTCGGACTTGCCGTACATCTCGCGGGTCTTTTCGGACTCCTTGGAGATGTCGAAGGCGTCGGTCGCCGCGGTCTGCATGCGGAAGGCGAGCTCGAAGGACTCGATGCGGGCCTCAAGCTGCTCGTCCTTCTGGACGGTCTGCATGTGGCGCTCGTTCAGCTGGCGGACGAGGTCGAGCTGCTTGCGCTGCGCGTCCTGCGTGGTGAATTCGCTCTGGAGGTTGGCGATGATCTTGTTCGCCGGGGCGCCCGGACGGAACGAGGTGTTCGCGCCCTGGAAGAGGGACGGAAGGAAGGCCGAAGCGCGGGCGTCGGAGCTGCCGCCGAGGGAGACGAAGCCGGGGAGATCCTGGCTTTCGGTGCCGAGACCGTAGAGGACCCAGGCGCCGAGGGAAGGCTTGGAGAGGATCGCCGAGCCGGTGTGCATCAGCTTGGCGGCCGGACCGTGGGCCGGGAGATCCTGGTGCAGCGAGCGGATGACGCACATCTCGTCGGCCACGCCCTGGAGCTTCGGGAAGATTTCGCTGATCTCGAGGCCGGACTTGCCGGACTTCTTGAACTCGAAGGGCGTCGGGAAGAGGACGCCGTTCATGCCGGAGGCGGACATGTCGGCGAGCTCCTTCATCTTCGGCTTCGGATCGAAGGTGTCGAGGTGCGACGGAGCGCCGCCCGCGAAGATGTGGATGACGTGCTTCGCCTTGGCGGCGAGCGGGGCCTTGCGAGGCTTGAGGTTGGCCATCACCTCGGCGTGCGCGTCGCTGACCATGTAGTCGGCGACCATGGTGCCGAAAGCGAGGGCGCCCATGCCGAGACCGGTCTGGCGAAGGAAGTCGCGACGGGAGTTGGGGGTCGGCACGTAATTGCCGCAGCTGGAGTCTTTCATGGTGGGGATTTGGTGAGGTTTAATATGGGGGGTTATTTTGAATATTCAAACTCGATTGGTTGGGGTGATCAATTCAGGTACACGAACTCGTTGGAGCAGATCATCGACTGGGCCAGCATGACCCAGGGATTCGCCGGCACCTTTCGGTCCACTTTTTCCGTGTTATTCACGATTTTTCCGCCCTGGACCGAGGTTTCGATCTTCACTTCGGGCCCCTTGGGGGCGGCGGCGGCCGCCGCGGCGGCCTTGGCCTTGGCCTTTTCGGCCCTGGCCTTGGCGACCTTGTCGGCCTTGGGGGAAGCGGGCGGCTCGTCGATATAGCCGGCGATGCGGGCGACGAAATCGCGGGAGATCTGGCGCTCCTGCACGGTCGGCGAGCGCTGGTACATGATGCGGTAGAGCAGCGTCACGCGCTCGTCGTCGGAGCTGGCCTTGGCCATTTCCGGACGCGCGTTGACGTTGCGGGCGACCTCGACCGCCAGCGGGTTGTTCATGAAGTACAGCGCCTGCTGCGGGACGATGGTCGAACCGCGGACGGAGTTGGCCATGTTCGGGTCGGCGAAGTCGAACTGGGACTGGAATTCGCTCAGCTTGTCGCGGTCGATGAAGCCGTAGATGGTGCGACGGTAGCTGTAAGGTTCGTCGGTGATGTTGACGGCGCGACCGCCGAGGGCGCGGTCGAGCTTGCCGGAGAGCAGCAGCATCGAGTCGCGGATGGATTCAAAGTCGAGGCGACGGAGGTTGGCGTGCCAGAGGAACTTGTTGGCCGCATCGACCTTCATCGGGTCGACCGACGCCTTCTGGGTGATGAGCGGGTTGCTGTTCGGATTGGCCGACTGGCGGTAGGCCGCCGACAGCAGGATCTTCTTGTGCATCTTCTTGATCGACCAGCCGCCTTCGACGAAGGCCGTGGCCATCCAGTCGAGGAGCTCAGGGTGGCTGGGGGCTTCCGACATGTTGCCGAAGTCGTCGGGCGTGGTGACGATGCCGATGCCGAAGTGGTGCATCCAGAGGCGGTTCACCAGGACGCGGGAGGTCAGCGGGTTGGTGCGGCTCGCGATGGCGAGGGCGAGTTCGCGGCGGCCGCTGCCTTCGTAGAACGGCAGGCGGTCCGGGCCGGCGAGCACCTCGAGGAACTGGCGAGGCGCGACGGGGCCGCGCTTGTTACGGTCGCCGCGGATGTACACGTAGCTGTCGCGGGGCTTCTCGACGTCGGTGATCACCATCGCGGTGCCGGGGCCGCCCGGGTGGGTGATGTCGAGCGCGTTGATCTCGCCGAACTTGAAGTACTTGGCGGGCTTGTTGTTGTTGACGAAGGTCGAGGCGATCGGGACCTGCCAGGAATCGCAGAAATCGCGGCTCTCGGTCACGCGCTCGAGGAGCGACACGGTGGAGATGTCCTCGACGTTGGGCAGCGGCCACGGGAAGGCGGCGAGCTGGGCGACCGCGGGATCGTCCTTGTCGCCCTTGCGGCCCGTCTGGCTGCGCAGCTGGATGTGCGCGACGATCTTGTCGTGGTGCTTCTTGAAGATCGCCTGGTAGGCGAAGGCGACTTCCTCGAGGGACTTCGGCTTCAGGCCGCGGAGCGCGTCAGCCACGAGCGGATTCACCGGCGTCTTCTTGTCGGCGAGGGCGGCCTCGATGACCGCAGGAGCCTGCTTCTCGAAGTTTTCCGGGCTGAGCTTCTTCAGGCGGACGAGCGGACCGGTGATCGGATGGTCCGGGCGGGCGACGGAGGCGGCGAAGGAAGGGTCGAGTTCGCGGCTCTGGCCGAGGTCGAACTTCTTCAGGATATCGAAGCCGGCGGTGCTGCGGAAGCCGCCGACCATGGAGGCGAGGGCGCGGGGCGCGAACTCGCGGTGGAAGGCCGCCTGCATGCCGGCGAGGTGCTTATAGTAGCCGCCGGCGGTGGTGTTGATCAGCTCGGCGAGCTTCTTCTCGTAGTCCGCGCGGTAGGCGTTGGTCGGCGCGTTCTTGCCGACGAGGAGCGGGTCGCGGACGACCGGATTCTGCTGCGGCTCGATGACCGAGGAGAAGATGCCGTGGAGGGAGTAGTAATCGGCCGCCGGGATCGGGTCGAACTTGTGGTCATGGCAGCGCGAGCAGGCGACGGTCAGGCCGAGGAAGCCCTTCGTGGTGGCGTCGATGCGCTCGTCGATGGTGTCGTCGTTGTTCTGGAAACGCTTGCCGACGGTGATGAAGCCGAGGGCGGAGAGGCGCGGGTCGTCCTTCGTGAGGTCGGGAAGACGGTCGGCCGCGAGCTGCTCGATGATGAACTGGTCGTAAGGCTTGTCGGTGTTGAAGGCGTCGATGACGTAATCGCGGTAGGTCCAGGAGGCCTCGAAGGTCTCGATGGTGCCGTTGCGCTTCAGTCCCTTGGTGTCGGAGTAACGGGCGGTGTCGAGCCAGTGGCGGGCCCAGCGCTCGCCGTAGTGGGGCGACGCGAGCAGGCGGTCGACGGTGCGCTCGACGACGGCGTTCACGGCGCGACCGGCCTGGCCCTTGCGGGCGGCGAGGTTGTCCATGGAGAGCGCGAGGTCGTATTCGCGGGAGAAGGCGTCGACCTCGACGCTGGTGGGCGGGAGACCGATCAGGTCATAGGAGAGACGGCGGAGGAGCGCTTCGCCGTCGGTGGCGGGGCTGGGCTTGAGGCCCTTCTCGTCGAGCTTCGCGAGCACGAAGGCGTCGACCTCGTTCTGGCACCAGGCCGGGTTGCTGAGCTTGGTCGGCACGGCGACTTCGCGGACCGGCTGGAAGGCCCAGTGGCTGCGGGCCTTGTCGGAAAGACCGGTGAGCTTGGCGCCGCCGGCGCCGACGGGCGCGGGCGCGCCCATCTTGATCCACTGCTCGAGCGTCGCGATCTGCGCGGCGGAAAGCTTCGCGCCGGCCTTGCGCGGCGGCATCGAGAGTTCGGGGTCGGTCTGATGGACGGCGACGATCAGCAGGGATTTCTTGAGGTCGCCCGGGACGACGGCCGCGCCTTGGTCGCCGCCGGCGAGCATGCCCGCGCGGGAATCCATGATCAGGCCGCCCTTGGAGACGCCCTTCTCCTTGGAGTGGCATTCGTAGCAACGTTCGGTGAAGATCGGGCGGACGTTCTTCTCGAAGAATTCCAGGCCGGCGGGATCCATCTTCGCCTCGGCCGGCGCCTCGGCCGCATGCAGCATGGCGGTCGAGCCCAAGGCGGTCAGCAAGGGAAGGAGACGGAGCATGTTCAGGTGGCGGTTCATCGGGAGTGCGAGGGAGGGAAAAGGGTAAGGAAAGTCGGGGGGCGACCGGGGGTTCCTTCTAGGTATCAATTCTTAACGTAGGATGAAGGACATCAACCCCTTGTTTATCGTTATTACCTCATTCAACCCCGGTCGGCGTATTTCGGGCTTTTTTGTCAAAAATTGGTAAAATCCGCCCGCAGGAGCGCCCTGCCCCGCGCCTTGGCCTAAAAACAAGAAAGCCGACCTTGCGGCCGGCTTTCGGAGGAGAACCGAGGGTCCGACCTCAGTTGACGTAAACGAACTCGTTCGAGAGCAGCAGCGCCTGGACCAGCAGCTCGGTCGGAGTCATCGGCGTGCGCGCGATGGCTTCGCCGACGTTCTGCATCACGCTCTCGGCGCCGCCGCCGGTGACGGCGGTCATCATGCTCTCTTCGCCGTCGGGGGCCTTCACGGTCATGCCCTTGGCGGCCGGAGCCGGGATGCGAGGCGCCGGGGCCGCGGCCTTGGCGCCGGGCTTGGTGCCGGCGACGGCGGACTTGGCGGCCGGACGCAGGTTGGCGGTCGCGACGGTCATCTTGGCCTTGGTCAGGAATTCCTGGGCGACGCGGATCTCGCTGGTGGAGGGACGGCGCTGGAACATGCAGCGGAACATCGCGACGATGCGCTGGTCCTCGGACATCGCGTTGACGACGTCCTTGCGGGAGGAGACCGCGCGGGCGACCTCGACGGAGAGGGCGTTGTTCATGAAGTACAAGGCCTGCTGCGGGACGATGGTCGAGTTACGCTTCGAATTCGCCTGGTCGGGGTCGCCGTAGTCGAACTGCGAGAGCGTGTCGCTGAGACGGCTGCGGTCGACGTAGCCGTAGAGGCTGCGGCGATAGCTGAAGGGCTCGTCCGTGATGTTCGCCGGCTGGCCGCCGACGGTGGTGTTCATCTTGCCGGTCAGCAGGATCATCGAGTCGCGGATGGACTCGAAGTCGAGACGGCGGAGGTTGCCGCGCCAGAGCAGGCGGTTGCTGGCGTCGACCTTGAGCGGATCCACGGGGCCCTTCTTGGCGACGAGGGGATTCGCGGTCGGATCGGAATCGAGGCGGTAGACGTTGCTCATCACGATCATGCGATGGAGGCGCTTCAGCGTCCAGCCGTTCTCCATGAAGTCGGCGGCGAGGTAGTCGAGGAGCTCGGGGTGCGAAGGCTTCTCGGACATGTTGCCGAGATCGTCCACCGTGCTGACGAAGCCTTCGATGAAGTGCTTCATCCAGGTGCGGTTGACGGCCACGCGGGCGGTCATCGGATTCTCCTTCGAGGCGATCGACTGGGCGAACTCATAGCGGCCGCTGCCGTCGACGTAAGGACGACGCTCGCCCTGGGTGAGGATGTCGAGGAACTGGCGGGGGACGATCTCGCCCTTGTTGTTCTTGTCGCCGCGCTTGAACACGTAGCTGTCCTTCGGGGCTTCGGAATCCTGCACGACCATCGCTTCGCCGGGGGCGCCGGGGTGCGAGAGGCGCAGTTCGTTGATGCGCGTGTGACGGAAGTAGGCGACGGGCGCGCGATTGCCGATGCCGCCGTAGATCGGGCGGTTCTGCCAGTCGGCGCAGAACTTACGGGTGCTGAAGAGCGAGATCATGTCTTCGTTGTCGAAGATCTCGTCGTAGCTCGGGATGGCCCAAGGATAGCCGGTCATCTGGGCGATCGCGGGGGAGGTCTTCTTCCATTCTTCGCCGGGCTTGGCGAGGAGGGCGAGGTGCGCGAGGATCGCGGCCTTGTTGTCGTTGTAGGCCTTCTGATAGGCGGCGGCGACGTCATGGAGCGACTTCGGCTTCAGGTCGCGGAGGGCCGCGGCGATGATCGGATTGACCGGATGGTCGGGGTCGTTGAGGGATTCCTTGATGGCGATCGGGGCGCGCTCGGCGAAGTAGACGACGGGCACCTGGGCGACGGCGTAGAACGGACCGGTGATCGGCGAATCCTTCTGGATGCGCATCGCGGCGAAATCGACGTCGGAGGTGAGGTCGATCTTGTAGCGGTCGGAGTATTCGCCGGCCTCGGCGGAGCCGCGGCGGACGCTGGCGATCATGAGGCGGCCGGCCATCTCCTTGTCGTAGCGGGCGCGGGTCTCACGCATGTAGCGGAAGAAGCCGGCGACCTGCTCGTCCTGAAGCTGGTTGAGTCGCTTGGTGAAATCGGCGCGGGCGGCGGCGGCGGCCTTGGAGGTGGCGGCGATCGTGGGGTGATGCAGCGGCTCGACGGTCGAGGCGAAGATGCCGTGCAGCGAGTAGTAGTCCTTGATCGGGATCGGGTCGAACTTGTGGTCGTGGCAGCGCGCGCAGGCCACGGTCAGGCCGAGGAAGGCCTTGGTGGTGGTGTCGATGCGCTCGTCGATGATGTCGTTCGGGTCGTCGAAACGCTTGCCGACGGTGAGGAAGCCGAGCGCGGCGAGGCGGGGATCGTCCGGCGAGATGCCCGGGATGCGGTCGGCGGCGAGCTGCTCGACGACGAACTTATCGTAGGGCTTGTCGTCGTTGAGCGCGTTGATCACGTAATCGCGATAGGTCCAGGCGTAGGCGAAACGATAGTCCTTGAAGAGGCTGTCGCCCTGGTCGACCTGGAGGCCGCGCGTGTCGGAGTAGCGGGCGGTGTCGAGCCAGTGACGGGCCCAGCGTTCGCCGTAGTGCGGCGAGGCGAGGAGTTCGTCGATGCGCTTCGCGTAGACGGCTTCGACGGCGCCCGCGGGCTTGCCGGAACGCACGGCCATCGAGTCGACCATCTGCGCGGACTGGACGGCCTTCTCGAAGGCGTCGACCTGTTCGGAGGTGGGCGGAAGGCCGATCAGATCGTAGGAGACGCGACGCAGGAAGGCTTCGGGGTTGGCGGCCGGATTCGGCTGGAGACCCTTCTCTTCGAGCTTGGCGAGGATGAACGCGTCGATGGGCGTCTTGACCCAGGCCTTGTTCTTCACCTCAGGGATGGCCGGCTTCTTGACGGGCTGGAAAGCCCAATGTTCGCGGGCCTTGCCGGTGAGTCCGGTGAGCTTGGCGGCGCCGCCGGCAGGCATCGGCGCGCCCATCTTCACCCACTCTTCGAGGATCGCGATCTTCTCGTCAGGCAGCTTGCCGCCCGTCTTCTTCGGCGGCATCGCGAACTCGGGATCGGTGTAACGGACGGCCTTGATCAGGAGGGACTTCTCCAGGTTGCCGGGAACCACGGAAGGGCCTTCGTCGCCGCCCTTGAAGGCGCCGTCGCGCGAATCGAGGATGAGGCCGCCCTTGGAGGAATTCTTCGAGGCGGAGTGGCACTCGTAGCAACGATCGCTGAGGATCGGGCGCACGTTCTTCTCGAAGAACTCGAGGCCTTCCTTGGTCGGCTGGGCGTCGTCGGCGGCGACGGCGAAGCGGGCCGCGCAGAGCGCGAGGGCGAGGGTGGTATGACGGAGCGACAGCATGGGCGTTTTTCTTAAGTTGGGATTAAGGTCGGGGGAAGCAGCCCAGGGTAGGGCTAACCTTGGGGACAAATGTAAGCCGGACCCCCCGGAAATCAAGTTCGCTTCCCCATTCGGGTTGTAAAGAGAAGACCCCACGGCGAGGATACCCCCGCCGGACGATGCGCATCCTGATCGCCAACGACAAATTCAAGGGCTCCCTCCCGGCGGAAAAGGCCGGTTTTCATATTAAAAATAGCCTGGAAACGGCCTTTCCGGCGGCTTCCTTCGACTTTTGCCCCATCGCGGACGGCGGCGAAGGCACCGCCCAGGCGATGACGACCGCCTTGAGCGGAGCATGGCTCAGCTGCGCCACCCAAGACGCCCAAGGCCGGCCGGTCCTTGCCCCCTTCGGATGGGTCGCCGACTCGGCCACGGCGGTCATGGAAATGAGCGCGGCCAGCGGCTTGGCGATCGTCCAAGACTTAGAACTTAAACCTTTTACAGCCAGCACCTTAGGGACAGGAATTCTCATCCAATCGGCCTTGGCCAAAGGCGCCCGCCGCATCCTGATCGGCATCGGCGGCAGCGCCACCAACGACGGGGGCCTCGGAGTCGCCCTGGCCCTAGGATACGCCTTCAAGAAGGGGGGCCAGGCCTTCGCGCCCACCTTGGAGACCCTCCTCGAAGCCGACCGGATCGAGAGACCCGCCACCCTGCCCGCCTTCGAGCTGATCGTCGCCTGCGACGTCGACAATCCCCTGCTCGGCCCCCGCGGCGCCACCCGCGTCTACGGTCCGCAGAAAGGCGTCCGCGATTTCGTCTGGTTCGAGCAACGCCTCGCGCACCTCGCGGACCTCGCGCGCCGCGATCTCGGCGTCGATCCGCGCGACGTGCCCGGCGCGGGCGCGGCGGGCGGACTCGGCTTCGGGCTCATGGCTTTCCTCGGCGGACGTCTCGTCAGCGGCTTCGACATGGTGGCGACGCAGGTCGGCCTCGAAGCCCGCGTCGCCGCCGCCGACCTCGTCGTCACGGGCGAAGGCCGGCTCGACGAACAAAGCCTGCAGGGCAAAGGTCCCGTCGGCGTCGCCCGCCTCGCGCGCCGGCTCGGGAAGAAGATCGTCGGCGTCGCCGGTTCGGTCGACGACTCGGCCGCGTTGCGCGCGCAGTTCGACCTGCTCATCGCGATCAAGCCGGCGGCCATGCCGCTCGACGAGGCGATGCGTCGCACCGGCGAACTGATCGAGTCCGCCGTGCGCGCCCACGCGGCGCCCTTGCGCGCGCTCAGCCCCTGAAGATCGGGATGGGCACGCCCTTGCCGTCGACGGTCGCGTAGAACGGGCGGCCCTCGATGTCGAACGCGGTCTTGGGACTGATGCCCATCGCGCGGAAGATCGTGGCGTGCATGTCGGAGATCGAGACGGGGTCCTTGATCGCGACGAGCGGACGCTCGTCGGCGGTGGCCCCGTAGACGTGGCCCTTCTTCACGCCGCCGCCGAACATGACGACGCTCGTGCCGCCGGTGAAGTGCCGGTGCAGGCCGTAGTGGTCGGGGCTCGTCATGATGCCGGACTTGTTGAAGGCCTGGTCCTTGGCCTTGGAGCCGGGCCGGCCTTCGATCATGGCGTCGCGGCTGAACTCGCTGGCGATGACGACCAGGGTGCGGTCGAGCAGGCCGCGCTGCTCGAGGTCGCGGATGAGCCGCGCGATCGGGCGGTCGATCTCCGCGTGCATCTTCGCCACGGTCTCATGGCCCTTGCCATGCGTGTCCCACTGGAAGAAGGGCACGTACTCGGTGGTGACCTCCACGAAACGGGCGCCGTTCTCGACGAGCCGGCGGGCAAGCAGGCAGCCGCGGCCGAAGCGGCCGGTGTCGTAATCCTTCTGGACCTCCGGCGTCTCGAGCGAGATGTCGAACGCGGTGCGCTCCTTGGCGCTGAGCAGCCGGTAGGCGTTGTCCATCGAACGCAGCATGGACTCATGCTGATGGTCGCTGAGCAGGTCGCGGCTGGGCGTCGCGTCGACGAGGCGGCGGAACTCGCGGTCGCGGTTCGCGAAACGGCCGGCGTCCATGCCCTTGGGCGGGCGCACGGCGGCGGCGGCCTCCTCGGGGAACGGCAGGTTCATCGGGCCGTACTCGCCGCCGAAGAAGCCGGCGGTGGTGAAGGCCTTGAGTTCCTCGCTCTCGCCGACGCCTTCGAGGCGCTGGCCGATGTTGATGAAGGCGGGCATCACCGGATTGCGCGGGCCGAGCACGCGGGCCATCCAGGCGCCGATGTGCGGGCACGCCACGGTCTGCGGCGGCACGTAGCCGGTATGCCAATGGAACTGGTGACGGGAGTGCAGGATGCTGCCGAGGTCGGGCTGCACGGCCGAACGGATCAGCGTGCCGCGGTCCATCACCTGCGCGATGTTCTCGAGCCCTTCGCAGATGCGGACGCCGTCGACGGACGTCGGGATCGCGGGGAACGTGCTCAGCACGCGGTCGTAGGACAGGCCCTTCTCGTAAGGGGCGTAGCGCTTCGGATCGAAGGTCTCCGGCGCAGCCATGCCGCCGGCGAGCCAGATCAGGATGCAGGCGTCGGCCGTGGCGGTCGGCTGGACGAGCTTCGTCTCCTCGGCGAGGAGCCGCGGCGCGCCCATCGAGAGGGTCGCGGCGCCGGCGGCGCCGAGCATGCGCAGGAATTCGCGCCGCGCGAGCGGCTCGGGCAAGGAAGGGTCAAGCGTCAGCGGGGAGTTCATGGCGGTCAGCGGATGGTCTGGAATTCGGGGAGCATGCACACGGCCCAGAGGAGGTCGGCGATGCCTTGCTCGGAGAGCTCGGCGCCGACCATGCCGGCGGCGACCTTGAGCTCGGCGGGCGCGGGCTCGCGGCTCAATGCGGAAAGATAGAGCCAGCGCGTGAGCTCTTCCGGCGACGCCCAAGCCTTCTGCTTCAGCTTCGCGGCGCCCGCGGAGAGGAGGTTCGTGAGCGCCTGGCCGTTGGACAGGTCGATGGCCTCGAGGGTGCTCAGCTCGTTCGGACGCATGGAGACGATCTGTTCGCGGTTCGGACGGCCCAACGCGCGCTGCAACAAGTCGGACTTCACCAGGCTCGCGCGCGCCGGGACGGCGCTCGACGCCTCGATGCCGGCGAGCATCTCGGCCATGCGCGCCTCGGCCACGCGCCACGCGTCACCCTTCACGAGGGAGACCGGCTGCCAGACGACCTCCGGAGCCTTGGCGGAAGCCTTGGCCTTGCCGGCGGCGACGAAGGCCCCGCGGGCGTTGGGCACGCTCGTCGTCGACTCCCAGGCGGCGTCGGTGGCCAACCGGACGCGCGCGCCGCCCTTGAGCGTCACGTTCGCCTGGAAGAACAACGCGGCCACGTTCGGCGCCTTGCCGGCGTTATGGCCGACGACGACGATCTGGTTGACGCCCTTCAGCAAGGATGCCGAGAGGTCGAAGCTCTTCGGGTCGGCCCAATTGTCGCCGGCGCCGATCTTCTTGCCGTTCACATAGAGTTCGAAGCCGTTGTCGCAGGTCACGACGCAGGTCGCGGATTCCACGTCGGCGTCCAGCGGGAGCTGCCGGCGGAAGGAACGCGTCTCGCCGGCCGCGGGCAGTCGTCCGCCGGCGATGTCGCCCGACCAGATCGGCGCGGCGAGCAACGGCTCGATGACGGGCTTCTTCGCGGCGCCCGCGGCTGGCGCCGCCCGCGGCACCTGCGGCACGATCTTCGCCGGCGTGGTGCCGGTCAGGCGCCAGACCGCGTCGACGAACTGCTCCGCGGTGAGGCGTTTGGCGCGCGGGCCGCGGTAGACGTAGCCCTTGTCCTCCGCGTCGCGGGCGAGGACCTCGGCGCGCGACTGGTAGGCCTGCGAGGTGGCGATGAATTCGAGCACCGCCTTGAGGTCGTATTTCGATTCGACGAGGCGGTTGGCCAGCACGTCGAGGAGATCCTGGTTCCAAGGCTGCGTCTGCATCGCGTCGACCGGATGCACGACGCCGCGGCCCATGAGGCGATGCCAGAGGCGGTTGACGATGGTGCGCTGGAAGCGGCCGTTCTCCGGATGGGTGATGAGGGCGGCCAGCTGGGCGAGGCGTTCTTCGCGCGGCTTCGCGGCGTCGACCTGGCCGAGCTCGGGGAAAGGCCAGGCGGCGGCGGCGGGCTTGCCCGTCGGGATGTCGCAGCGCACGAGCTCCATCGGATGGTCCGAGTAGATCGCGGCGAGACCGTAGGCGTCGCGGAGCTTCCAGCGGTCGACGAAGCTGTCGTGGCAGGAGGCGCACTTCATGTTGATGCCCAGGAACGTCTGCGAGACGCTCTGCGAATATTGGAGCTCCGGCATCTGGGCGGCGCTCACCGCTCCACGCCAGATGATGCCCTTCGCGAACCCTTCGCTGTCCGCGGAAGGGGCGATGAGCTCGCGGGCGAAGAGGTCGTACGGCTTGTTGGCCAGCAGCGAGACGTAGAGCCAGTTGGTGATCTGCTTGCGGCCGCCGTCGATGTAACCCGTGCCGGCGTAGTCGTTGCGGAGCAGGTCGTTCCAGAACACCATCCAGTGGTCGGCGTAGTCGACATTGCGCGCGAGGAGCGACCGCACGAGCGCGGCGCGCTTGTCGGGACGGCGGTCGGCGACGAACGCCCGGGCCTCCTCCGCGGAAGGCAGCAGGCCGATCAGGTCGAGCGAGACGCGACGCAGGAAAGCCGCGTCGTCGGCGACGGTCGGCGTCGGGGCGCCCTTCTCCGCCAGCCATCCGTCGAGCACGCGGTCGATCGGGTGCGTACGGCCGTCGCGGGCCGCCGGCAGGACGGGCTGACGCGGGCGCAGCGGCGGCTCGTAGGCGGGCCGCTTGAAGGCGAAGCCGTCCGTCCAGACGGCGCCCTGCTCGACCCAGGCGCGCAAGGTGGCGACCTCGGCCGGGCTCAGGCGCTCGCCCTTCGGCGGCATGCGCAAGTCGGGATCGGCGCTGACGATGGCCTCGAGCAGCTTGCCCTTCTGCGCCTGGCCGGGGACCATGACCGCGCCGTTCTCGCCGCCTTCCAGCAGCGAGGCGCGCGTGTTCATGGAAAGCCCGCCCTTCTTCTTGTCGCCGGCGTGGCACTCCACGCAGTGCTTGCGGAGGATCGGCACGACCTCATGCGCGAAGTCGACCGGGGCGGCGCCCAGCGACGTCGTCAGGAGCAGGCCGGCGAGGAAAGGGCTACGCATGCGGTCGCGGACGGATCAGGGGACGAAGAGGATCGCGGCGGCGGCCGGCGCTTCGACGGACTGCTTCGTGTCGGTGAGCTTGCCGTCGCGGCCGATGCGATAGGCGTTGAGCGTGCCGGACTTCTGGCCGGCGCAGACGAGCCAGCGGCCGTCGGCGCTCAGGCCGAAGCCGCGCGGCTGGGCGGGCGTGCCGAGCATGTGCTGGAGCAGCGTGAGCTTGCCGTCCTGCGCGATCGAGTAGACGGCGATGGAGTCATGGCCGCGGTTCGAGACGTAGAGCGTCCGGCCGTCGGGGCGGACGAAGATCTCGGCGGTCGAGGCGCCCTTGGCGTCGGCGCCGGCCGGGAGCGTCGGGAGGCTCTGGAACTGCTTCAGCCCGCCGTTACGTTCGACGGTGAAGGCGACGACGTTCAGGCCCATCTCCGTGTTCACGTAGGCGAACTTGCCGTTCGGATGGAAGGCGAGGTGACGGGGACCTTCGCCGGCGGTGACGCGCGCGGACTTCGGCCTGTTCGGCGTCAGCAGGCCCTTGGCGGGGTCGAACTTATAGATGAAGATGTCGTCGGTGCCGAGGTCGGCGACGTAAGCGCGTCCGTTCTTCGGATGGAAGTAGACGCCGTGCGCATGCGGTCCGGCCTGGCGTCCGGCATTCGGCCCCGTGCCGACGTGCTGGATCGAGGAGCTCGCCGGGGCGAAGGAACCGTCCTCCTTGATCGGCAGCGCGGTGGTCGAACCGGAACCGTAGTTGACCACGATCAGGTTCTTGCGGGCGGCGTCGACGGCGAGATGCGTCGGGCCCTTGCCCTTCGAGGCTTCGGTGTTCAGCAGGCGCAGCTTGTCGCCCTCGACCGCGAACGATGCGACGGCGCCTTCGGCGGCTTCGGCCGTGGAGTAGAGGAACCTGGCATCGGGGCTGAGCGCGAGATAGGAAGCGGACTTCGCTTCGGCGGCGACGGTCGGCGCGGAAATCTTGCCGGTCTTGCCATCAAGCGTGCAGCGGAGGATCCCCTGGGCCTTGGGGCCGGAGGTGCCGACATAGAAGACGTACTGCGAAGGCGCCGGCTTCGGCTTCGCCTTGGCGGCGGCCTTCGGGGCAGGGGCGGAGGTCTCGGCGGACTGGCAGCCGACGAGGACGGCCGCGAGCGCGGCGAGGAGGAATCGTTGCGTGTTCATCGTGATATGAGAGCGGGGAGATTTCAGCGGCCGTCCCACCATCCGTCGAGCATGGCGGTGAGGCGCTTGACGTCCTCAGGTCGGGCGGAGGCGAGGTCCTTGACTTCGCCGGGGTCGGCCTTGAGGTCGAAGAGGCGCGGGGGCTCGGTGGCGCCGTTGAGGCCGCTGGAGACGATCAGCTTGAGCTGACCGGCGACGAGCCAGCGGTAACGGAGGCTGGAGGCAGGCTTCCCGATCTCGACGATGTCATGGGTCGAGTTCTGACCGGGGACGAACGGACGGGCGCGGAGCGCGGCGTCGTCGAGGAGGTCGATGCCGTCGCCGTCGGCGGGCACCTTGGCTCCGGCGAGCTTCAGCAACGTCGGCATGATATCCACGGCGCTGGCGGCGTCATCGATGACGGTCGGCTTGATGTGGCCGGGCCAGCTGACGAGGATCGGCGAGCGGACGCCGCCGTCGAAGGGCGACATCTTGGATCGCTCGAAGTCGACCAAGGGCTTGTCGGCGCGCGGAATCCAGCCGTTGTCGGAGATATAGACGACGATGGTATCCTGCGTCAGGCCCTCCTTCTCGAGGTGGGCGCGCACGTCGCCGATGGTCTCGTCGAACCACTCGACCATGGCGAGATAGCGGGCCGCCTGGATGGTCGGCGCCTTGCCGCGATATTTGGCGAGGAGGCGCTCGGGCGGCGTGTGCGGGTCATGCGGCATCATCGGCGCATACCAGGCGAACCACGGCTTACCTTCCTTCTTGTTGCGGGTGATGAATTCGGTGAGCGGCGCCAGCGTCTTGCGCCCGATGTCCAGGCCTTCGTCGCCGTGGCGACCGCCCTTGGTCATCCCTTCGGTGAAGCCACCGTGGGTGTAGTCGCCCATCCACCACTTGCCGGTCTGCAGGCTGACGTAGCCGCGCTCGGCGAGCAGGCGAGGAAGCAGCGGGGACTGCTCGAAGAGCTTCACGAGCTTGTCGCGGCCCTCGAGGAAGGCGGACGACTTCTGCTTGGCTGCCGGCTTGCCGGCGACGGCAGGGACGGTCGGGTCGTTGCCGGTGATGCCGTGACGATGCACGTGGCGCCCGGTGAGGAGCGAGGCGAGGCTGGGCGAGCAGAGCGAGTTGGTATCATAGCCGCGCGGAAACACGCGCGACTCGGCCGCGAGTTTGTCGAGGTTCGGCGTGCTGACCGACTTGGAACCCATGAAGCCGTAGTCGGTCCAGGCGTGGTCGTCCGAGATGATCATCAGGATATTCGGCGGCCGGTCGGCGGCGGAAAGCGGCAGGCACAGGGTCGCGAGAGCGGCGACGCAAAGGGTCAACAGGCGGGGCATACCTAATAGACTCCCCAAAGAGACGCTCGTTCCCACCCAAAAAGTCGGCCATTAACCGTCAATTGGCCCCTATGACGGAAAAGTCCCGCCACCCCCTTTGACATCATCTCAGTCGTGGGCATAATGAGTCCCGTCAGCCCACCTAGGCATCTCGGCACCCCGCCCTAGGGACCCCCGTCTGGAAATATTATACGATTTTATCAGGTTGTTTATCAACAACTTGTGTAAAGACACCCCGCCGACCCCCCATTTTCAGCCCTATATATACAGACCCCTTTCATTTTCCACATGATCAATAACATCACCCCCCGCACCGCCAAGCACGACGCCCTCACCTCCCTCCTCCGCTCCGACCTCCCCGACCTCGGCGAAATCCAGGTCAGCCTCGTCGTCCCCGCTCCGGATCGCTCCGGCGAAGCCGACAGCCTCACGCAGTTCCTGAACGAAGCCAACCGCTGGCCGCGCCTCGTCGCCGAGGAAGAGCTGCGTCTCGGCCGTCTCATCAAGGCCGGCAAGGATGACGCCGGCAACCTGACCCCCTCGGCCCAGGCGGCCTTCTTCGAGCTCGTGAACCGCAACCTCCGCCTCTCGTACCACGCCGCGAAGCAGATGCGCGTCCCTCGCGAGGAGATGATGGACCTCATCTCGGCAGGCAACTGCGCCCTGCTCGATGCCGCCCGCGACTTCGACGCGGACCTCGGCCACCGGTTCAGCACCTACGCCTTCTGGGGCATCCGCAGCGCCGTCATGAAGGAATTGAACTTCCTGCGCCGCACCGTCCGCCTGCCGCGCAATCTCCACGAGCAGCTGTCGAAGCTCCGCAAAGCCGAGGCCACGCTGCTCCAAAAACTCGGCCGCGAGCCCGTCGAAGAAGAGCTCTCCGACGTCCTCGGATGGTCGCCGGAGAAGATCACCGAGCTCCGCAGCTACCAGCAGCACGGCCAGTCGCTCGACGCGCCCCTCGGCGAAGAAAGCGACACCACGCTCGGCGACACGCTGAAGGACGAGGACGCCGCGACGCCGGCCGCGCAGGCGGAGGCCGCCGACTTCAAGGACGCCCTGCGCGAAGTCCTCGCGCAGCTGACGCCGCGCGAGCTCGAGGTGACCCGCCTGCGCCACGGCCTGGACGGCGAAGAGCTGACGCTCGACGCCATCGGCCAGCTCCAGGGCGTCTCCCGCGAGCGCATCCGCCAGATCGAAGCCGCCGCCTTGCGCAAGCTGCACGAAGGCATCCGCCGATAACCCGGCCTTGTGTCGGAAGGAGGGTTCGCCATCATGGAAACGTGCCCTCCCTCCTTCGTCGCCTGCTCGTCCTCGGACTGGCCGTTACGCTGAACCCGGCCGCCCGAGCCCAGCAGGTCGAGCCCTTCGAAGAGCCGCCGATCAGCTACTCGGCGACCCAGGCCCATGATCGCGCCACGGCGATCAACGCAGCCTTCCTGAAGAAGGCCGACGAGGTCCGCTCCCTGCCGGCCAAGAAGCGCCTGCAGTGGCTGCTCGACGAACTGGGCATCCCCGTCGAGTCGCAGCTGCTCGTGTTCAGCAAGACGAGCCTCCAGCGCGACCTCATCAACCCCGAGACGCCGCGCGTCCTCTATTTCTCCGACGAAGCCTACGTCGGCTGGTCCGTGACCGGCTCGTTCGAGGTCGCGATCTTCGACGCGAAGCTCGGCACCACCTTCTACCTCCTCGACCAGCATGCGACGAAGGAGGAGCCTCTGTTCGAGCGGAGCGGCGACTGCCTGCTCTGCCACTCGCGCCACGAGCATACGCCCTCCCTGCGCACGCGCTCGGTCTTCCCCGACGCGAACGGCGAACCGCTCAGCGGTTCCGGCGGCGCCAACATCGCCCCGTCCACCCCGCTCGCGGAACGCTGGGGCGGCTGGTACCTCACCGGCACCAAGGACCCTTTCCAGCACCGCGCGAACCTGACCGGCAGGAAGGTGGAAGACTTCGAAGGCCCGAACGCGATGCCGACGCGCAACCTCGCCACGCTCGAGGGCGTCGTGGACACCCGCCGCTACCTGCTCAAGACGAGCGACGTCGTCCCGATGCTGATGCACGACCATCAGGTGCACGTGCACAACGTCCTCTCGACGGCCAACCAGGACGCCCGCATCGCCCTCCATCGCTGGCCCGCGATGCGCGAGATCCTCGGCCTGCCGAAAGACGCGCCTCCCCAAGGTTCCTGCGTCGTGGTCTTCGACAGCCAGGCGGAGAAGATCCTCGACGCCCTGCTCTGCCGCGACGAGGCCCCCTGGCCGGCGGAAGGCCTCCGAAGCGACGGCGTGTTCGCCAAGGCGTACGCCAAGACCCGCAAGCCGGATACGAAGGGCCGCTCGCTCCGCGACCTCGACCTGCGGACCCGCCTCTTCACCTACCGCTGCAGCCCGCTCATCTATTCGCAGAGCTTCGCCACCTTGCCCAAGGAGCTGCGCGACATCGTCCTGCTCCGGCTTTCCTCCGGCCTGCGCGCCTTCCCGCCTTCGCCTTCCTTCGGCCATCTCGCCGACGACGAACGCGTCGCGATCCACGAGATCCTGACCGCGACGTTGCCCGACCTGCCCGCCGGCTGGGGGAAGTAAAGCCGGCGCAAAAAGGGCCGACCCTCGGCGAGGATCGGCCCTTCGTCCGGACGACGAGACCGCTTACTTGACGAGCGAAGCGAGCTTCTCGCGGATCGCGTCGGCTTCGACCTGGTAGCTGGCGGCGTTGAGGTGCAGCAGGTCAGGCATGACCGACTTTTCCAGCGTGCCGTCAGGCTTGAGGAACTTGGCGCCGATGTCGAAGAAGTGGACCTTCTTGCCGTCGTCGAGCTTGGCGATAATCGCGTTGACCTTCTCGTTCTTCACGCGGTTGGCGTCGGCCGGATTCGGGCCGCGGGGGAAGATGGCGAGCAGGAGGACCTTGGTCTCGGGGGAGCGCTTATGGATGGCGTCGATGATGTTCTTGATGCCGGCCGCGATCTGCTCGGGGGAGTTGTCGGCGACGCCGGCGTTGTTGGTCCCGATCATGAGCACGACGGCCTTCGGCTTGATGCCGTCGAACTCGCCGTTCTCGACGCGCCAGAGCACGTGCTGGACGCGGTCGCCGCCGATGCCGAAGTTGGCGGCGTTGTACTTGGCGTATTCCTTGAAGACTTCCTTTCCGTTGCCGGCCCAACCGGCGGTGATCGAGTCGCCGAGGAAGACCACCTGCGCTTCGCCCTTCTTGGCGACGGCGAGGAAGGCCTCATGCGACTTGGCGAAACCGGGATTGATCTGGCCGTCGTTGCCGAGCTTAGGCGCGGCGACGTCGGCAGGCTGCACGGGCAGCTTCACCGCCGGAGCGGCGGCCTTCTTGGGCGCATCCTTCTTCGGAGCGTCTTTCTTGGCTTCCTGGGCGACGACGGAGGCCGCGCCGAACAAGGAAAGCCCGAGGAGGAGGGATAGGGTACGTTTCATGGGGTATCTTGGGGGGACACCCTTTTCGCCCCGGGGTTCCGCCCTGTCAACGCCCGGCCCGCGGGCTTGCTCACATCCAGGCCGTCGGCATAGGAACCAGCATGAGCAAACCACTGCGATTCGTGACCAAGGCCGAGGCCATCAAGGAAGAGTACAAAGGCCGGACCAATTACTGGCTGACCCGGCCCGAACTGACCGGCGCGAAGGACCTGCAGGTCTGCGAAGCGACCTTGCCCGCCGGCGAAGGCCACGCTTTCCACACGCACCCGGAGCTCGAGGAGATGATCTACGTCCTCGCGGGCGAAGTGGAGCAATGGGTCGAGCAGGAGAAGCGCATCCTCAAGCCGGGCGACGCCGCGCACATCCCCGCGGGCGTCGTGCACGCGACGTTCAACGCCTCGAAGGCCGACGCGACGATCCTCGCGATCCTCTCGCCCGGCGCGAGCAAGGGACCGTTCATGGTCGACGTCAGCGGCGAGGCCCCCTGGAAGGATCTGCGCTGAGGCCGGCGCTCACTTCAGTTCCTTGATCCGCACGTTGCGGTACCAGACGCGCTTCGCCTCGTCCTGGAAGCCGATGTGCCCGTCGGCCGGCCGGTCCTTCATCGGCGAGGCCTCGAGGTCGAGGACGATCGTGCGCTCGCCGTTGAAGTCGACGGTCAGGTGGCGGTCCTTGAGCGTGAGCGTGTAGCGGTTCCACTCGCCGGGCGCCTTCACCATGTTCTTCGACGCGGCCATCGCGCGGATGATGCCGCCGCAGTCGTGATGGCCGGGCTTGGCGAGACCGTAGGTGTCGAGGATCTGCAGCTCGATGCCCTTGGCGACGGGGTCGAGCGGGTCGGCGACGCAGAAGAAGACGCCGGAATTGCCGGTGGGCTCGATCTTGAATTCGAGGTCGAGGACGAAGTCGCGGTATTTGCGCTCCGTGAAGACATAGGCGTCGAAGCGCTTCCAGCCCGTCTCCCCCGGACGCGGCTTGAGCGTGACGGTGCCGTCGACGTCATAGACCCAGTTGCCCTTGGTCTTCCAGCCGGCCAGGTCCTTGCCGTTGAAGAGCGACACGAAGCCCGGGGCGTCGGCGGCCGGGTGCGGCACGGCGGCGACGGAGGCGCTGACGGGATAGTTCTCGGGCGCGGCGGCGAGCGAGAGGGGCAGCAGGGCGGCCAGGAGCAGGAGTCGGGGCATGAGGATGGGTTAATCCGCGGCCGGCGGAGGTCGAGCCGCATATCTGGTTCGACTGCCCCCGGCTTGTCATAATAAAGATACGACATGGGCCGCCCCTCCCTGCTCTCCGTCCTGCTCTGCCTGTCCGTCGTCGCCGTCCCGGCCGCCGTGCCGCCGAACATCGTCGCCGAGGGCGTCCCGCCCGTCCCGCCCGCGCTGACCGCCGAGCTGTCGCCCTACCTCAACCTCGGCGGCGCGAGCTTCCGCGGCTGGCACTCCGTGCGGCGCGAGGCGATCGTGACCACCCGCATCGGCGACGCGACGCACCTCCACGTGATGGCCGCGCCGCTGGCGAAGCGGATCGCGCTGACCGGCGGCGTCGAACCGGTGAAGAGCGGCCAGATGCAGCCCGGCGGCTCGCTGCTGCTCTACGCCGCCGACGTCGGCGGCGACGAGAACTTCCAGCTCTACCTCAAGGACACGGCCGACCCGAAGGCCCAGCCGGTCCGCCTGACCGACGGCAAGTCGCGCAACATCGAGGCCTGCTGGTCGCGCGACGGCCGCCGCATCGCGTTCGCCACCAACCGACGCAACGGCAAGGACAGCGACATCGTGATCAAGGAGGCCCAGGCCCCTTATGCCGAGCGCGTCGTGCACACGGGCACCTCGGCCGGCTGGGGTCCGGTCGAATGGTCGCCCGACGGCGCGCTCCTCCTGCTCCGCCAATCGATGGGCCAGGAAGAGGCGCGCCTGTGGACGATGGACGTCGCGAGCGCCCAGAAGACGCAGATCACGCCGAAGTCCGTGCGTTGCTACTTCACGCAGGCCGCCTTCGCCGAAGGCGGCAAGGCCGTGTATGCGCTGGCGAACTACGAATCCGACTTCCTCTGTCCGACGCGCATCGACGTCGCCGCCGGCACGCTCGGCAAGCTGGCGGGCGGCCCGGCCTGGGACGGCGAGGAACTCGTCGTCTCGGAAGACGGCGCCCGGCTGGTCGTGTCCTTCAACGTCGAAGGCTTCTCCGAACTCCGCTGCTGGGACCTCGCCACGGGCAAGGCCCTGCCCGCCCCGAAGCTCAAGGCTGGCGTGCTGAGCAACCTGCTGTTCCGCCCGGGCAGCCATGAGGTCGGCTTCTCCCTCAACAGCGAAGACTCCGCCAGCGACGCGTGGTCGGCCGACCTCGACACCGGCGCCGTCACGCGCTGGACCAACCGCACGTCCAAGCCGAAGAAGGAGATCCCCAGCCTTGAACCGACGATCACCCGCGTGAAGAGCTTCGACGGCGTGAGCATCCCGGCCCTCGTCTACTACCCCGACGCGAAGAAATTCCCCGGCAAGCGGCCGGCGCTGATGATCTTCCATGGCGGCCCCGAAGGGCAGTCGCGGCCGGGCTATCGCGGCAGCTTCCACTTCTACCTCAACGAGCTGGGCGTCGCGCTCGTCTACCCGAACATCCGCGGCTCCACCGGCTACGGCCGCAAGTACCTGTCCCTCGACGACGGCGTGAAACGCGGCGACGCGATCAAGGACGTCGGCGCCATCCTCGACTGGGTCGCGAAGTCCGACCGGCTCGACGCGCGCCGCGTGGCGGCCTACGGCGGCAGCTACG
The DNA here is from genome assembly GCA_009917805.1 of Verrucomicrobiota bacterium. GTDB lineage: Bacteria > Verrucomicrobiota > Verrucomicrobiia > Opitutales > UBA953 > UBA953. The sequence goes on along the minus strand of RGES01000002.1, from coordinate 3,304 downwards.
GGGGCTTCATGAGCCTCGCGTGCCTCGTGAACTATGCGGAACGTTTCCGTTGCGGCGTCGACAACGTCGGCATCGCGAACTTCGCGACGTTCCTGCGGGACACCTCCGATTACCGACGCAGCGCCCGCCGCCTGGAATACGGCGACGAGCGCAAGCCCGAGGTGAAGGCCTTCCTCGACCGCATCTCGCCGGCCAACCACGCCGACCAGATCCGTTCGCCGTTGCTGATCATCCAGGGGAAGAACGACCCGCGCGTCCCGTTCACCGAAGCGGAGCAGATGCGCGACGCCGTGAAGGCCAAGGGCGGCACGGTCTGGTACGTGATGGCCAAGGACGAGGGGCATGGCTTCGTGAAGAAGACCAACGCCGACTATCAGTTCGCGGCCACGATCCTGTTCCTCCGGGCCCACCTCCTGGACTGACGGGGCTTTACTAAACGATTATAAATGACGGCCGGGCCGTAGGTATTTTTCCCTCGCAGGCCTGCGGCTCTGCGGCCAGAAAGGGAACCTCGCCCGCACCCCGCGGTCGTACCCCCCACACCCCATGAACTGCGTGAAGAAACTCACGGCGGCGCTGCTGCTGTCCCTCCCCGCCTTCGCCCGCGCCGGCGAAGCGGACATCCGAATCCCCGACCTCGGGCAGACCTCGTTCCTCGGCGGCGCGCTGAGCGGCCACCAGGTGCTCTGGATCGGCCTGGCGGTCTGCGCCCTCGCGACCGCGTACGGCTGGTGGCAGTACGTGCAGACGCGCGCGCTGCCCGTCCACCGCTCCATGGCGGCGGTCTCCGAGATCATCTGGGGCACCTGCAAGACGTACCTCTGGCAGCAGGGCAAGTTCCTCGCGGGGCTCTGGGTCCTCATCGCGGCCTGCATGACATACTACTTCGCCGGCCTCGAGCACAAGGGCTTCGCCGACGTCGCCGTGATCCTCGCGGCCTCGGTGCTGGGCATCCTGGGCAGCTACGGCGTCGCCTGGTTCGGCATCCGCATCAACACCGTCGCCAACTCGCGCGCCGCCTTCTCGGCGCTCCGCGGCAACCCGCTCGCCACGCTGCTGATCCCGCTCAAGTCCGGCATGAGCGTCGGCCTGCTGCTCGTCGCCATCGAGCTGTTCTTCATGATCGCGATCCTGCTGTTCCTGCCGAAGGAGCTCGCCGGACCCTCGTTCATCGGCTTCGCCATCGGCGAATCGCTGGGCGCCTCGGCCCTGCGCATCTGCGGCGGCATCTTCACCAAGATCGCGGACATCGGGGCGGACCTGATGAAGATCGTCTTCAAGCTGCCGGAAGACGACCCCCGCAACCCCGGCGTCATCGCGGACTGCACCGGCGACAACGCCGGCGATTCCGTCGGCCCGACGGCGGACGGCTTCGAGACCTACGGGGTGACGGGCGTGGCCCTCATCGCGTTCCTCGCCCTCGCCCTCGCGGCCAAGCCCGCGCTCTGCGCGACCCTCATCATCTGGCTCTTCGCCATGCGCATCCTGATGGTCGTCACGTCGCTGCTGAGCTACTGGCTCAACGACGCCGTGAGCCAGGCCGTCTGGGGACGCGCCAAGGACTTCAACCTCGAGCAACCGCTGACCAACCTCGTGTGGATCAGCTCGCTCGTCTCGATCGCCGTCACCTACCTCGCCAGCTACTTCCTCCTGTCCTCGCAAGGCGGCGGCCTCTGGTGGGTCCTGTCCACGATCATCTCGCTCGGCACGCTCGCCGGCGCGCTCATCCCGGAGTTCACCAAGGTGTTCACCTCCACCGAGAGCCGCCACGTGAAGGAAGTCGTCACCTCGTCGGACCAAGGCGGCGCCTCGCTCAACATCCTTTCGGGCCTCGTCGCCGGCAACTACTCGGCCTTCTGGACCGGGCTCTGCATCCTCGGCCTGATGTTCGGCGCGTACCTGCTCTCCACGCACGCCGCCGTCGCCGCGCTGATGCCGGCGCAGTTCGCCTTCGCGGCGCCGATCTTCGCCTTCGGCCTGGTCGCCTTCGGCTTCCTCGGCATGGGCCCCGTGACCATCGCGGTCGACTCGTTCGGCCCGGTGACCGACAACGCCCAGTCCGTCTACGAGCTCTCGCAGATCGAGCAGCAGCCCGGCGTCGCGGCCGAACTCGAGCGCGATTTCGGCTTCCGCCCCGACTTCGAAGGCGCCAAGCACCAGCTCGAGAAGGGCGACGGCGCCGGCAACACCTTCAAGGCCACCGCCAAGCCCGTGCTCATCGGCACCGCCGTGGTCGGCGCGACCACGATGGTCTTCGGCATCATCATGATGCTGCAGGAACATTACCGCGCGCTGGACGCGAAGTTCAACGTGCTCGAGAAGCTTTCGCTGGTGCACCCGGAGGCCCTGATGGGCCTGCTCATGGGCGGCGCGGTCATCTACTGGTTCACGGGCGCCTCGACCCAGGCGGTGGTGACCGGCGCCTACCGCGCGGTCGTCTACATCAAGGAGAACATGAAGCTCGACGCCTCCACCGCGGCCGCGGACTCGTCCAAGGAGGTCGTGCGCATCTGCACCCAGTACGCGCAGAAGGGCATGACGAACATCTTCGTCGTGATCTTCTGCTTCTCGCTGTCGCTCGCCCTCTTCGACCCGTTCTTCTTCATCGGCTACCTGGTCGGGATGGCCTTCTTCGGGCTGTTCCAGGCCATCTTCATGGCCAATGCCGGCGGCGCCTGGGATAACGCCAAGAAGATCGTCGAGGTCGACCTCAAGGCCAAGGGCACCGAGCTGCACGCGGCCACGGTCGTGGGCGACACGGTCGGCGACCCGTTCAAGGACACGTCGTCGGTCTCGCTCAACCCGGTCATCAAGTTCACGACGCTCTTCGGGCTGCTCGCCGTCGAGATCGCCGTGAAGATGGAAGCCGGCCCGAGGCTGCTCCTGGGCGGAGCGATCTTCCTGGTGGCCCTCTTCTTCGTCTACCGGAGCTTCTACGGCATGCGCATCCCGGTGGCCGCCAAGGCTCGCTAAGCCGGCCAACCCCGGTCGCCCCAGGGCTCCCCGGTCGGGGAGCCCTTCTTTTTGCCCAGAAAACAGGGGGTTATAATAATTAGGAAAACCGGCGGTCGCCCTCTGGACATCCCTCGGGCGCCGGGCATAGTAAGCTCCTCGGCCAGTTCTCCGCCCACCCCGGCGTCCCTGTCCGATCCTTCCATTCCATTGTTCACCCTTCCAGCCGCGCGCCGTTTTCCCACGGACCGCACGGCAGGGACACCCTCTCTTCTTCTTAAAACCTAACCATGAAACGCCGCTCCTCTCCTCCGCCGCCGAGGGATTCGAGGCGTTCACGGAGCTTCATGGC
>RGES01000001.1 GCA_009917805.1 Verrucomicrobiota bacterium | reverse complement strand
GTATTTCGCGGAGAGCACCGAGTCCTATTTCGATCGCAACGACATGGAGCCGTTCGACCGCGCCGAGCTGCGTGCGAAGGACCTCGGCATGCTCAAAGTGGTCGAGAAAGTCTGGGGTATTGCTGAAAAGTGAGATGTCGGCTCCGTTTCTTAAGGTCAGATTAAGTAATCTGTAATTGAAAGCCTATGGCGGATGCTGGCTAATCGAAGGAATTAGCCATGAATACGTTTGCGCGTCTTTTCTTCGTCCTGCTCGCCCTCGCGTCCCCTGCGGCGGAGAACGTCCAGCGGCTGTCCGCCGGCTGGGAATATTACCAAGGCACCTTGGGGAGCACCTGGGAGGTCTGGCGCGGCGATGCCGCCAGCGACAACGTCACCTGGTCGCCCGTCGCCTTGCCGCATTGCTTCAACGGCCGCGACTCCGTCGATCCCGACGTCCGTTATTATCAAGGGCAGGGCTGGTACCGTACCAAGCTCAAGGTCGCCAATCCGTATCCGAACGGTCGTACGCTCCTGAAGTTCGACGGTGCCGGCCAGAAATCGGAAGTCTTCGTCTATACCCAGAAGGTCGGCGCCCACGTCGGCGGTTACGACGAGTGGACCGTCGATATCACCGAAGCGGCGGCCAAGGCGTCCTCCCGTCCGGAATTCAAGGGCGAGGTGCCGGTCGCGGTCCTCTGCGATAACTCGCGCGACGCCGAGAGCATCCCTTCCGACCTCAGCGACTTCAACCGTTACGGCGGCCTCTATCGTCATGTCAGCCTGGTCTACGTGCCGGCCATCTCGGTCGCCCGTGTCGGCGTCGCCGCCTCCGTCAAGGATGCCAAGGGCGAGGTTTCCGTCGAAGTCCGCTTGGCCAATCCGCAGGCGCTGGCTGACGACGTCACCTGCGAGGTGGTGGTCACCGATCCGGCCGGCAAGGTCGCCGCTCGCTCGGAGGGCGCGGCGGTCTCGGCTTCGCAAGGCATCGTCACCGCCAAGTTCTCCTTGGCGAACCCGTCGCTTTGGTCCCCGAAATCCCCGCAGCTCTATCGGGCGACGGTGACCCTTCGGTCCAAGCATGGTGAACAGGTCGTCGCCGAGTCCTTCGGTTTCCGCAGCTTCGAGTGGGTCGAACACGGGCCTTTCAAGCTCAACGGCGAGCGTCTGCTCCTCAAGGGCACGCATTACCACGAAGACCATGCCGGCGTGGCCGCGGCCGTGCCGGACGAGGTCGTCCGTCAGACGCTCGTCGCGATCAAGGACATGGGCGCCAACTTCGTGCGTCTCGGTCATTATCAGCAGGCCCCGCTCGTGCTGAAGCTCTGCGATGAGCTCGGCTTGCTGGTCTGGGAGGAAATCCCGTGGTGCCGCGGCGGCATCGGCGGCGACCGCTACAAGCAGCAGTGTCGCGACATGCTCAAGTCCCTCATCGAGCAGCATGGTAACCATCCTTCCGTGATCCTGTGGGGCCTCGGCAACGAGAACGACTGGCCGGGCGATTTCGAGAAGCAGGACAAGGACGCCATCCGCGCGTTCATGTCGGAATTGAACGACCTGGCGCACAAGCTGGACGCCTCGCGTCCGACGACCATCCGCCGTTGCGATTTCTGCAAAGACATCGTCGACGTCTATTCGCCGAGCATCTGGGCCGGCTGGTACTCGGGCCGCTACACCGAATACGCCGCCTCCGCCGAGAAGGCCTTGAAGGATACCCGGCATTTCTTCCATGCCGAGTGGGGTGGCGACAGCCACGCCCGTCGTTTCGCCGAAGAGCCCGAGAAGATGATCGAGAAGATCGCCGTGGGCGAGGGCACGGCCGAGAAGGGCAAGGCCTACAAGAAGACCGGCGGGAAAGTGCGCATGTCCAAGGACGGCGACTGGTCCGAGAGCTACATGGTCAATCTCTTCGACTGGCATCTCAAGGAGCAGGAGAAGATGCCTTGGCTGACCGGCAGCGCCCAGTGGATCTTCAAGGATTTCGCCACGCCGCTGCGCCCGGAGAACCCCGTGCCGCGCGTCAACCAGAAGGGCGTCGTCGAACGCGACGGAACGCCGAAGGAAGGTTACTACGTCTTCCAGAGCTATTGGTCCGACAAGCCCATGGTGCGCCTGCTCGGCCATGAATGGCCCGTGCGCTGGGGCAAGCCCGGCGAAGCCAAGGAGATCCGGGTCTATTCCAACTGCGCCGAAGTCGAGCTCTTCGCCGACGGCAAGAGCCTCGGAGCCAAGAAGCGCGACAGCCAGGACTTCCCGGCGGCCGGCCTCCGCTGGAACGTCGTCCTGAAGGATGGCCCGAACAAGCTGCGCGCCGTCGCCAAGTCCGCGTCCGGCGAGCTCGCCGACGAGCTTACGGTCGGCTATCAGTCGAAGCCTTGGGGCAAGCCGGCCAAACTCACGTTGACCGAGCTGGCGCAGAAGGATGGCGTCGTCACCCTCGAGGCGCGGATGGCCGACGCCGAAGGCGTGCCGTGCCTCGATTGCGCCAACATCGTCCGCTTCGGCATGGTCGGCGAAGGCCAGCTGCTGGATAACCTCGGTACCTCCACCGGCTCCCGCGTCGTCCAGATGTACAACGGCCGGGCGCAGATCAGCGCCAAGGTCACCGGACATAAGGCCGTGTTCAGCGCTTCTTCCGAAGGCCGCCGGACCCAGTTCCTCAACGTCGAGAACAAGTCGGTGGCCGAAGCCACGCCGAAGGCCGATGGCGCCAAGCCCAAGGCCGACAAGCCCGCCTCCAAGTCCAAGACGAAGGGCAAGGCCAAGGCGGAGGTCGCGCCGGCCGCCGCGGCGGCTTCCGCCGTCGCCGGCACGCCCGTCTCGCCCAAGGTCGTGGTCGACGTCGCCGCCATCGACCGCGAGCGGATCCTCAAGGCCGCCGACAAGGCCCTTGCGCAGGCCCCGGTCAGCATCACCGCGTTCCCGGCCAAGCTCAGCGAGGGCGGGGCCAACGACTTCTACTCGAACGGCGACTACTGGTGGCCGGATCCCACGAAGCCGAACGGTCTGCCGTACATCCGTCGCGACGGTGAGACGAATCCGGAGAACTTCAGCCAGCATCGCCTGGTAGTGAAGACCTTGCGCGATTCCGTGTCGGCGCTCGCCGCCGCCTATAAGATCACGGGCGACGACAAGTATGTCGTCAAGGCCGCCGAGCTCCTCCGGGTATTCTTCCTGGATGCCAAGCTCCGCATGAACCCGAACCTCAATTTCGCGCAGGCCGTCCCCGGCGTCTCGCCCGGCCGAGGCATCGGAGTCATCGACGCATTGCACCTGATCGAAGTCCCCGCCGCCGTGAAGGCCATGGAGCGTTCCCCCGCTTTTCCCGCCGGCATGGCCAAGGACCTCCGCGCCTGGTTCCGCGAGCTCGCCGAGTGGATGGTCACCAGCAAGAACGGCAAGGAGGAGGCCGCCGCGAAGAACAACCACGCCGTGGCGTTCTACCTGCAGCTTGCCGTCTACGCGGACTTCATCGGCGACCAGGAGAAGCTCGCAGCCTGTCGCAACCAGTACAAGGAGGTCTTCGTCGGCAAGCAGATGGGCGTCGACGGCGGGTTCCCGCTGGAGCTGGCCCGCACCAAGCCCTACGGCTACTCGATCTTCCAGCTGGATAACATGGTGCTCCTTTGTCAGGTGCTCTCCACCAAGGAGGACAACCTCTGGGAGTTCACGTTGCCCGACGGCCGCGGCATCCGGAAGGCCGTGGCGTTCCTTTATCCGTTCCTCGCCGATAAGTCCAAGTGGACCCTGAAGCCCGACGTGCAGGCTTGGGAAGGCTGGCCGGCCCGTCAGCCTGGCCTGCTCTTCGCCGGTCGCCAGTTCGGGGAGACGGCCTATCTCGACCTCTGGAAGAAGCTGCCGTCCGACCCGACCGACCCCGAAGTGCAGCGTAATATCGGGGTGACCCAGCCGGTCCTTTGGTAAGTCGGGGTTGTCATCCTTCGATTCTGCGGAATGCTGGCGCCATGAGATTCGCCCCGATGTCATGGTTGGCCGCCTTCCTGATGCTCGCCACGGTCGCCTTCGCGGAAGATCCGCAGCGTGTCCTTTTCATCGGGAACAGCTACACCGGCGTCAACAAACTCCCGGACGTCTTCCTCGACGTCGTGAAGGGCTCCGGTCGCAAGGAACCGGTGGTGAAATCCTCCACGCCCGGCGGCCGCACCCTGAAGCAGCAGCTGCTCATCGACGAGGGAGGCTGGGATGTCGTCGTGCTCCAAGGTCAAAGCCAGGAGCCGGCGCTCGCCGAGACGGACGAGGCCACGCGTAAGGAGTTCCTGGCGAGCGCGGCCGAGCTCTGCCAGCGCGTCCGGGCCAAGAGCCCGCAGGCGAAGATCTATTTCTACGAGACGTGGGCGCGTCATGCCGACTACTGGACCGAGAGCAAGAAGGCCTCCGCGATGGGCAAGGACCCGAAGGAGATGCAGGCGAGGCTGCGCAAATGGTACGGAGTCGCCGCGAAGGATAACAAGGCGCAGCTGGTGCCATGCGGCGACGCCTGGGAACTCAACTACGCGTCCTCTTCGCCCGTGCGGCTCCATCAGAAGGACAACTCGCACCCCGAGTTCGTCGGCACCTATCTCAACGCCCTCATTTTCTTCGGGAAGATCTACGGCGTGAAGGACCCGGCGCCGAAGGGGGCGGGCAAGCTCGACGAAGCCCAGGCCAAGCTGATGCAGGGCTACGCCGCCAAGGTGCTCAAATAAGCGATCAAGGCGTCAGTCCGGCGGCGCGCAGGGCCGTCGCATGCACGGCGATGTCGTGCTCGGCCGACCAGCCGAAGGCCTGTCCGCGCAGCACGCGGGCGAGGTCGCGGAATTCTTCGTCGTAACGGCCCTTGGGGACTTCGAGCTCGAAGGCGCTTTCGCCCTTCCGGAAGCGAGGTTCGGCGACCATGACGCTCGTGTCGCCGACCTTCCGGCAGACCTTGATCGTGTCGCGATGCTGGTCCAGGCGCAGGAGGCCGGTGCCGGACTCGAGGGGCGAGATCTCCATGTCGCCCTTGGTGCCGCGGACGGTGAGGTGGCGGTTCGGGCCGCCGAAGGGATCGGCATGGTTGCAGCGGATCGTCACGGTGGCCTTGGGGTAGGTCAGGACGGCGAGCTGCGATGACCACTGCCTGGATGGACTTGTCGGCGAGGATTTCTTCCTCGGTGAGATACTTCAATCCGGCGAAGGATTTCGCCTTCTGGGCGGCGGCTTGGCGGGAGGCGATCGGTTCGGCGAATGCGACGACCTCATAAAGGTCGGACAGGGACCGTAGCGCATCCATCTTGCCCGACGCGTGGGCGTGGGAGGTGCCGATCTGCGCGATGCGGATGCGGGCGGGCGGTTCGGCCGCGAGCAGGCCCGCGAAGGGAGCCACGGCGAGGCCGGCCAGCAAGGTGCGACGGTGCATCATTTGAGGAGCCAATCGGCGGCGGCGGTCTTGGCGTCCGCGCCGGCTTGGTGGAGGACGGCGGCGGGGAAGAGCGCGGCGTCGGGTTCGCCGGCGACCCAGAGGGGCTGGGCTGAGGCGACGCAGAGCAGGCCGGGGACGTCGAGATACTTCGAGCCGCCGGGCAGGAACATCGGGTCGCGGTAATCCAGGAGCTGGCCGAAGCGGAAGGTGCCCGTATCGACGGCGGCCTTGGCGATGGCGTTGCCGGTGGCGGCCCGCGCGGCGGCGGCGACGGCGCCCATCTTGCCGAAGCCGGCGAGCGAGACCTTCTTCACCGCGGGCTGCGAGCTGTCGCGGGGCGTCAGCAGGTAGCTCGTGATGGTCATCACGTCATGCACCCGTTGGGCGAACAGGGCATGGTTGTATCCGAAGGTGTAAGCCGGGACTTCGCGGGGTCCGGCGACGACGCGCGTCTGCTTCAGTCCCTTGTCGTCCTGCAGGAAGAGGTCGGCGGTCAGAACGCCGACGCCGCGGTCGATGAGCGCCTGCAGTTCGGGGCGGATGCTGCCGTCGGCGAGCCGGGCGGCGCCTTTGCCCGAGTCATCGAGCCAGACGACCACTTCGCCGGTGGGGTTGATCGGCTGCAGCCAGTCGATCGCGACCTCTTCGCCGTAGGTGGCGTTGAGCAATCTGCCTTGGGTGCGGAAGTGCGAGTCGCGCCACTGCGTGCTGGCGTCGGGGAAGCTGATCTTGCCCGCCTGGGCATAGGGGCGGCCGATGATGGCCTCGATGGCCGGTCGGAGGACGTGTTCGCGGCCTTCGGCGGTCTTGGCCGCGGCGAGCAGCTGTTGCTGCGCGTCTGACTTCAACCATTTGAGCAGACCGCGTTCGAAGTCGGGATCGCCGGACTTCGGGGCCGGGTGAGCGTCGTCCCAGACCGTCAGCTTCTCCTTGGGCAAGGGGGCGTAATCCTTTTCGACGATCGGCGAAGCCTGACCCAGCTTGAAGTGGCGGTTCAGCACCTCGTAGAAGCCCATGCGCGTGACCGCGTTATAGTTGTGCGGGAAGTGTTCGCCGCGTTGCAGCGTCACGTAGTCCTTCTTGCCGTAGAGCTTGTACAGGGCCTGCAGGTCGGGGAAGCCTTTGGTCGCCATCTCCTTGGTCCAGTCGTTCGCGGTGTTCATGCCCTGCGGTTTCGGCGCGAAGAGGGCGGCGATCTCGACATTGCCTGAGTTCACGCGGAGGAGCGTGGCGTTTTCGCAGGAGCAGCCGCCCTGCATGGCAGTGCTGACCATCACCACCGGATACGAAAGCGCCAGGCGGGGGTCGGAGGCGGCCAGGAGCATCGTCTGGGTGCCGCCGCCGCTGGAGCCCGTGACCGCGAGGCGCGTCGGGTCGACTTCAGGGAGCGTGAGGAGGAAGTCGACGCTGCGGATCGAGTTGAGGGTCTGGAGGCCCATCACGCTCTGCAGGTTGGCTTCGGCCTGGGGGCTGTAGAGGCCCCAGCCTTCCGTGCGGTTCATCTCCGGACGCTGTTTGGCGAACTTGTGGATGACCTCGGGCGTGAACTGCTTCGAATCCGAATCGCTGAGGGCGTCGATCTGCCAGGCGACGCAGCCCATGCGCGCGAGCTGCACGCACATCGACTGGAAGCGGGATTGGCCGCCTTGCTCGAAGCGTTCCTGACCGGTCGCGATCTCCTCGCGGACGTATTTGTCCGGCTGGATGAGGAAACGGGCGTCGGTCCAATGGCCGTGCGGGAACACGACCGCGGGGACCTTGCCTGAGACGTTCTTCGGTCGGTAGAGGTTGCCGGTGACGAAGAAGCCCGGGGCGCTTTCGAAGTACACCTTCTCGATGGTGTAGTCTCCTTGGTCGATCTTGCCGTGGATGACCGCGTTGAGCGGCGTCTTGGTCGGCATCGGCCAGAGGCCCTGGGACACCAGCAGCTGGCGGCGGAAGAAGTCGCGGCGCGGTTCCCATTCCTGCACGGACTTCGGGGCGGGGAAGGGGAAGTATCCGTTGAGGTCTTTGAGCGGGCCGAGTCGGGCGTCTTCCGCGGAGGCGATGTTCAGCAGTCCGAAGGCGACGAGGGCGAGCGTGGGGAGGCGCATGGGGATGGCCGGAATATGAACCTGTCCGGCGGAATGGGAAATAAAAAGGCCGACCATTCGGTCGGCCTTCGATACGCACGGACCCGTGCTTATTCGGGCTGCTTGCGGCCGCGTTGGCTTTCGCCCTCGGGTCGGCGGGCTTCGAAGGCCTTATGCATCTTCTCGAGGAGAGGAGCGATGGAAGGGTCGGCCTTGCGGGCGGCGTCTTCGGCGATCTCCATCGCCTTGCGCTGGGCGGCGGCCGCGGCCTCGCGGGCTTCGCGGACGGCCGGTTCGGCGTTGGCCTTGGTCATCGCTTCGCGGACGCGCTGCTGTTCGTCAGGGGTCAGGCCGGGAAACTGGGCGCCGCGGTTGGCGGGTTGCTCGCGGTTGCCTTCGCGCTGACGGTTCGGTTCGGCGTTAGGCTGGCGGTTGCCGCCTTCGCGCTGACGGGGGGGTTCGCCACGGGGCTGGGACTCCGGCTGGCGGCCGGGTTCGGCGTTGGGCTGGCGGCCGGGCTGGCGCTGCTCCATGGCCTTGCGGACCTTTTCCAGGATGGGGGCGACGGACGGGTCGGCCTTGCGGGCGGCGTCGTCGGTGATCTCGCGGGCCTTCTTCTGGGCTTCCGCGGCGGCCTGCTGGGCCTTGGCGGCCTGCTCGTGCGCTTCTTTGACGGCGGGGTCCTGGTTGGCTTTCTCCATGGCCTCATGGAGGCGCTTCTGTTCGTCGGGAGAGAGCTGGACGGGGAGGCGAGGGAGGGCTCGGCCTTCGGGGGCGGGTCCCTCCGGACGGATGTTGGGACGAGGGGCTTCTTCGGCCGCGAAGCCGAGGGCGGCGATGAGGAGCAGGGGGAGGTGCTTCATAGTAACGATATAACAGCGCCTTGCCCCGGGAGTTTCAACCGTCTTTCGGGGTCGGACTTGCCATCCTCCGAGAATGGGGTGTGCTGGCCGGATGCTACCCCGCCTCGCCGCCCTCGTCGTGCTTTGCTCTTCCGCGCTCGTCTCCGCCGGAGAGCTCAAGCTGGTCGCCCTGTTCTCCGATCATGCCGTCCTGCAGGCCGGTGACGCCGCCGTCTTCGGCAAGGCGCACCCGGGCGCCAAGGTCAGCGTCAAGCTCGGCTCCGCCGAGGCTGCCGCCACCGCCGGCAACGACGGCAAGTGGAGCGTCACCCTCGGCGGCCTCAAGCCGACCGAGCAAGGCAAGGACCTCGTGGTCAGCTCAGGCGAGGAAGTCTTCACCGCGCATGACGTCATCGTCGGCGAAGTCTGGATCGGCTCCGGCCAGTCCAACATGGAGTGGGTCGTCAAGAACACCACCACCGCCGAGGAGGCCAGGTCCCGTCCGGCCGACGCCGGCCTGCGCGTCTTCACCGTCGCCCGTACGCCGAAGGCCGAGCCGGCCGACGACGTCCAGGGGGCCTGGAAACTCGCCGCCCCTGACACCGTCGAATTTTTCACCGCGGCCGGTTTCTATTTCGCCCGTGAACTGCGCGCCAACCTCAAGCAGCCGGTCGGCGTGATCCATACTTCCATCGGTGGCACGCGCGCCGAGGCCTGGGGTCCGAAGGGCATGTATGCCGACGTGCCTGACGCCAAGGACTTCGACGCGAAGGAAGCCGCCGGCATCAAGGCGCGAGCCGCCGCGCTCGAGAAGCTCACGGCGAAGATCGCCGCGGAAAAGGACAAGGCCGCCTTGGCCAAGCTCAGGCAGGATGCCGGCAAGCTCGCCCCGGTCTGGTCCAACGGTCCGCACATGAACTGGAACGGCATGGTCGCTCCGTTCGTCGGTTACTCCTTCCGCGGCGCCCTCTGGTATCAGGGCGAATCCAACGCCGGCCAGCCCGAGGCCTACAAGTGGGTGCTCGGCTCCATGATCAAGTCCTGGCAGAAGGCCTGGGGCAGGGAATTCCCCTTCATCATCGTCCAGCTCCCTCGCTTCATGGCCCGTCATCCGGAGCTCGCCGTCGAAGACGCCGGCTGGCCGAAGATCCGCGAATCCATGGAGTGGATCGCCGACAACGTCCCGGGCGCGATGCAGACCGTGAACATCGACCTCGGCGACGAGAAGGACATCCACCCGAAGAACAAGCTCCCGATCGGCGAGCGACTCGCCGCCGTCGCCTTGCAGCGCGTCTACAAGACCCGTACCGACGGCGAAGCCCCCCGCGTCGTGAAGGCCGAGCGCAAGGGCGATGCCTGGGTCCTTACCTATGACCGCGCCGTGATCCTGAACAACGACGGCAAGGGCTTCGGCTTGCTCGCCGCCGACGGCAAGTGGGTCTTCGCGCAGGCCAAGGCCGAAGGTGTCCAAGTCACCGTCTCCGCCGCCGGCGTGAAGGAGCCCAAGGAAGTCCGTTATGCCTGGGCCAACTTCCCGGAAGTCAGCGTCTTTTCCGCGGGCAAGGACGGCCTCCCGGCCGGTCCTTATCGTTCGAGCAAGTAAGCCGGTATTTTCGATACAGGGCCTGACGCAATCCCGACACCGCCGCTCTTCCCGGCGTGGTCGGGATTGACGCTTCGGGGGCGGCCGGAAGGATAGCCGCATGCGCATCCCGTCGCTTCTGTTGCTTATCCTTTCCTTGCTCACCTCGCTCGGCGCGGCGGAGCAAGCGCCCGCGCCCGCCGGCCTCAAGGTGCTGACCGCCGGCCATAGTTTCCATGTGTGGATGCCGCCGCTCGTCGCCGAGATGGCGAAGGCCGCCGGGATCCAAGGTCATGAGCAGCTGGCGATCTCCTCGATCGGCGGCTCGAAGGTCATCCAGCACTGGGACCTGCCGCCGGACAAGAACAAGGCGAAGCCGATCCTCGAGGCGGGCAAGGCGGACCTGTTCACCATGGCGCCGACGTTCCTGCCGGATCCGGGCATCGAGAATTTCACGAAGCTGGGGCTTGAGCATAATCCCAGGCTCCGCCTGACGCTGCAGCAGAACTGGGTGCCTTACGAGGATCCGGAACTCTGGCTTTCGAAGAGCAAGCCGAAGTCCATCGACCGCGACACGGCGACGCTGGTCCAGCTCCGCGCGAAGCATGATCCCTATTTCAAGCTGATCGAAGACCACGTGCGTGAGCTGAACGCACGGATTCCCGGGGCAAAGATCGCGGTCGTGCCCAGCGGCGAGGCGGTGCTGGCCTTGCGCGACAAGGTCATCCGAGGCGAAGCGCCCGGCATCAGGACGCAGAACGAACTCTTCACCGACGCCCTCGGCCATCCTGGCCCGCAGATCCGCGTCCTTTCGGCCTACTGTCATTTCACGGTGATCTATCGTCGCAGCCCGGTCGGCTTGCCCGTCGTCAGCCAGCTGACGAAGCTCCCCGAAGCCGAGAAGCTCAATCGTCTGTTGCAGGAGATCGCCTGGAAGGTCGTGACCGGGCATAAGCTCAGCGGCGTGACGCCTTGAGGCCGGCCAGGGTGTCGGAAATTCGTCAGAATTCTCGGTCGTTACGTGCGGACTTGCCAGGCATCTGTCTGCTTTGAACATCAGCGGACAAGATGCCGCGCGCCGTTTGCCTGACCAATGTCGCCCATGAAGGGCCGGGCATGTTGGGCGAATTGCTGACCGAGGCAGGATATCAGATCGAGGTCGTCGAGGCGTTCCGCGGCGTCGCCTTGCCTGCCGATCTCGGCGAGAATGACCTGCTCATCGTCATGGGCGGCCCGATGGGCGTGGCCGATATCGGTCAGCCGTCGGCTCCGTGGCTTGCTCCGGTAGTCGAACTCTTGCGTGCGCGCCTCGCCAAGGACTGGCCGAACGTCGGTGTCTGTCTCGGCATGCAACTCATCGCGCATGCCGCCGGGGCGAAGGTCGCTCCGATGACCGATGCGGAAGGTCGTCGACAACGCGAGGTCGGCTGGGGGCGGCTGGATTTCGTCGGTACGGATATCATCACCCGCGGCCTGCCGGCCAGCATCGAGGTGCTGCATTGGCATGGGGACGGGTGCGAACTGCCGAAGGGGGCCGAGCTGCTGGCGTCGACGCCGGTCTGCCCGGTGCAGATGTTCCGCTTAGGTCGGTCGTTCGGGATGCAGTTCCATCCCGAGATCGACGGACCCACGGCCTGCCTGTGGGCGGAGGAAGATGCGGAGTTTGTCCAGGCGGCCAATGGCCCGGAGGGCGTGGCGCGTTTGCAGGCGGCTTCTCCGGAGGCGGCCCAGCGGACCTATGCGCATCGCCGACGGCTCCTTTCGCAGGCGCTGTCGGCAGTGACGGCTTGAAGGGCCGGGCTGGGGTGATTGCATCAAGCCACCCCTCCATGAAGCCCCTGCTCGTTTTGCTCTGCCTTTCTTTTGCCCTTGTCGCCGCCGAACCCCCGAAAGGTGAACCGACGAACGCCAAGGAGGCGGCGGCGCAGGCGGCGGCCAAGAAAGCGGCGCAGGAAAAGGTCGTCGACGAGCGTTATCAGGCCTGGTTGGCGAAGCTCTCGCCCGAGGAGCAAGCCTGGGAGAAAGTCCTCCAGGGACAGCTCGGCAATTTCTACCTGCCGCTTCACAAACGCGATAAGATCGCCGGTAAATCCAACGCCTGGGACTTCGTGAAGGACGATCCCAAGCTCCCGCGTGTGCTGCTGATCGGGGATTCCGTCTCGCGTGGTTATACCCAGCCCACCCGCAAGGTGCTGGAGGGCAAGGCCAACATCCATCGCGCGCCGGCGAACTGCGGCCCGACCGCCTCGGGCGTCAAGAACCTCGATGTCTGGCTGGGCGAAGGAAAGTGGGACGTCATCCATTTCAATTTCGGTATCCATGACCGGGCGACGCCGGCGGCCGACTACGTCAAGCGGCTCGAGGAGATCGTAACCCGTCTCGAGAAGACCGGGGCGAAGCTCATCTGGGCCAGCACGACCCCGGTCCCGGATAACCCGGCGCAGAAGCAGACCGCCGCGTCGATCGTCGAGAAGAACGCGCTCGCCGCCGAGGTCATGAAGAAGCATGGCATCCCGACCGACGACCTCTTCGCCGCGATCACGCCCCATCTCGCCAAGTTGCAGAATCCCAACGACGTCCACTTCACCGGCGAAGGCTACGACTTCCTCGGCGCCCAGGTCGGCGAGGCGATCCTCCTCCGCCTCAAGTAAGATCATGTCAACCGAACCGGTCCATATCGCCCGCGCCGGCGTCGAAATCGGCGCCTGGGCTCCGGATGAGGTCCGCTCCAAGCTGGCCTCGGGCGAATTAAAGCCGACCGATCATTACTGGAAGCCTGGCATGGCAGGATGGCTGACTTTGGCCGTCTTGCCGGCTACGGTCCGAGTCCTGCCCTTTCCGCGTCCGGTCGAGAAGGGGGCCAACCTGTTGGACGGCATGCTGGGGCGGGAGAGCTATCAGGCCGGCTTGCTGGCCGTCTGGGACCTGCTTTCGAAGGCACCGACGCAGTGCCTGATCCCCGAAGAAGCGTGGGCTTCCTTGGGTGAAAAACTGGGCTATGACGTCCGCAAGCGTTGTCGGGAAGACCTCCTCAAATGGTATCGCCAGGCCGTCGAAGCCTATCTGTCCGACCGCTATTTTGCGCCGCAGGAGAAGACCGACCTCGGCAACCTCGCCCGCAGTTTCGGTTTGGACGCGTCGGCGGCCGAGGCGATCCACGGCGAAGCCTTCGCCAGTTATTGTCGGATCGGCATGCTCACCGTCCTGCTGCGCGATATCCCGCCTCAGCAGAAAAGGGAACAGATCAACCTGCTCGGCAAGGAAGTCCCCCTCTCCGAGGAGAAGGTCAAGGAGACTTTCGGCGCCGCCATGCAGTCGTATTTCGAACAGCGCCTCAAGGCGTTGATGAGACAAGAGGACGGCGGCGAGGTCATGGATCCCGCGGCCTACGCCGCCTTCGCCTCCGAAATCAAGCAGATGGACATCAATCTGAGCATGGATGACAAGCTGGTCGACCGGATCGACAGCGCGCAGCGGCTTTGGTCGCTCTGCCGTTCGCCGCTGAAGGAGGTGCCATGCGAGCTGGATCTGGGGAACGAGGGTTGTTTCTGGACGCAGCATGTGGAGCTTGGCCTCAACAAGCGAGTCACCACCCGTCGCAGCTACGGCGGGTTCGGCACCAGCATCAAGATCTGGGGGCCGTTGCGTTATCGAACCGGTTCCTATGAGGTCGAGCGTCAGACCGAGCAGCGGCTCGAGAAGGTGGATTCCGGCATCCTGGTCTTCACCTCGAAGCGCGTCATCTTCTCCGGCAGCCTCAAGAGCCTGAACTTCAAGTACGCCAAGGTGCTCGACGTCACCGTCTACAACAACGCCATCGAGATCGACAAGGACACGGGCGGCGACGTCGTGTTCTTCTTCCCCTCTGGTCAGGCGGAAGCGGCGGTCATCCTGCGTCGCTTGGTGAAGCAGGCCAAAGGTTGAGCCTCAGTTATGCGACGGCGCGGCTTTCTGCGTCAGCGCCAGCCGGAACTGGTTCAGGCATCGCTGGTCGGCGCTGGTGTCGACGATCGCGAACGTGACGCGTCGGAACGCGCCCTTGAAGGGACCCATGAGGGCCTGTCGGAAGAGGTCGGCGATGAGCCCGGGGTCGTTGGCGAAGTTGCCGCAGCCCCAGGCCCCTAGGACCAGGGCGTCGTGGCCGTTGGCTTGGGCGACCGCAAGCACCTTGACGATGCGGGCGCCCATCGCGCCGGAGATCTTCGGCTGATCGAGCGGGGCGACGTCCCGGGCGTCGCAGGCGGCGGCGGAAACGAACGCCACCTTGAAGGGTGTCTCGAGCATGCGATGGTCGTCGGCCCGGAAGACCGGGACGTCGGGCGAGTAGATCATCGCATCCGTGCGCAGGGCATTGCCTTGCTGCAGGTGGAAGGCGTACATCGGTCCGTTGACCTGGCAGGCGAAGAGGGCGGAGGACCGGCAATGGTATTCCTCCTGGGCGCGTTCGCCGGCCAGGAAGCCGCCGCCCGGCACCGTCGGTGAGGCGAAGTTCAGCACGACCGTCCGCAGGCCTGCCGCATCATGCCGGGCGGCCGCGGAGAGCGACGTCTCCTCGGTGACTTCGATCGTCGTCGCGTGCGGACCGGTCCGGGGAAAGGTGTGACGATGGTCGGGCGGCAGGTGGGTCGTGCGGGCCACGGCCGAGGCGATGTCGGCGGCGATGTCGACCTGCCGGCTGCTCGGCGAGGCGTAGAGGCCCAGTTCGATGACCTGCATCGCCTCCCGCCCGAGTTTTTTAGCGAGTTCTCGTGGAATCTTGGGGTCGAAGGGCATCGGAAAGGACGGCCTCAGGATGGGGGCTCGGCCGCCCGAAGCCAACCGCAACCTATGACAGGGGGCCGATTTGACGGAGGTCTATCCGGCGGGCATAACACCGTCATGCCGCAGTCGCCGCTCACCGTCTACTACAGCCCCGCCTACGTCGTCGAAGGCATGTCCGAGACGGTCACCAAATCCCGGCTGGTCGCGGAGCTGATCGAAGCCGGGAAGGCGGGCGAGGTGTGGCTTGAGGCGCCCAAGCTCGCGACGCGCAAGGAACTCGAACTGATCCATTCGCCGGAGCACGTGCGCAGCACCTTCGAGGACAAGGGCAGTTTCCTGGAAGTGGGGCCGTGGTCGCAGGCGTTGTTGGGCAGCATCCTGGCCTCGACCGGCGGCATGCGCGATGCGGTCCGCGAGGCCTTGAAGCACGGCCGCTCCGGCAGTCTGTCCAGCGGTCTCCACCATGCGCGTCGTAACTCCGGGAACGGTTTCTGCCAGTTCAACGGGCTCGCCCTCGCCGCGCTCGAGGCGCTCAAGAAGGTGAAAGCCGTCGGCATCCTGGACCTGGATGCCCATGCCGGTGGCGGTACCTTCGACATCCTCGGCGACCATGAGCGGGTTTACCTGGCCGACGTCACCGTCAACAGCTTCGACTCCTGGGAGCCGACGCATCCCGAGCGGCATTTCTACGTCGAGGTGGACGACCCCCGTGGTTACCTGGGTCATGTCGAGGACGCGCTCCACTCCTTGGAGCGCGTCGACTTCCTGATCTACAACGCCGGCATGGACACCTACGAGAAGGCCGGCGGCATGAAGGGCATCACCAAGGACATGATCCGCAAGCGCGAGAAGGTCGTCGTCCATTGGGCGCGGGCGCGGAAGATCCCGCACATCTTCGCCCTGGCCGGCGGCTACAAGTGGGGCGGGCTCACCTTGGAGCAGGTGGCCGAGCTGCATCTCGAGACCGTGAAGGCCTTCGCCGGCTGATCACTCCGGCTTCGGGACGTTCAGTTCCTGGAGGCGGAAGGCGCCGCTTTCGGTCGGCAGGACCACGAACAGCTGACAGGCGCGGGTCTGGGCGAGGGCGACCATCACATGCCACTGTTCCTGCTGGACGCCCGCGACGACGAACATCGGCATCGCGCCGGGTTCGGTGCCGGAGGGTTCCTCGATCGCCACGCCCTTGTGGTCGACGTCGAAATTGTGGGCCAGCCACTTGCCGAGTTCCTTGGCCAGGCCGCGCATGTCCGACTTGCCGGCCTCGACCTTGGATTGGTCGACGAGGGCCCAGAGGGGAATCGCGAAGTTATGTTCCAGGGAGGACATCGGGGATTAGGGTTTGCCGAAGGCGTCCCATGGGATGAGGATGGGGGCGATGTCTGCAAATCCAAAGCACATCGAGGACATCAGCGTCCTTGTCGAAAAGCGTGATTTCGCGGCCTTGCGCAAGCTGGTGCTGGAGTTGCCGCACGCCGACGCCGCCGACCTGCTCCGGGAACTCGACCCCGTGCAGATGGCCGTCAGTTTCCGTCTTCTGCCCAAGGCCGACGCCTCGGAGATCTTCGGCTATATGGATTCCGACGCCCAGGAGGCGTTGATCCGTTCCTTGGGCGCCAACGAGGCCGCGGAGATCCTGAACGCGATGTCGGACGACGATCGTACCGCCTTCCTTGAGGAATGCCCCGAGCATGCCGTCCGGCTTCTCGGCCTGCTCGACCCCGCCCAGCAGCGCATCGCGGTACAGCTGCTCGGTTATCCGAAGGATAGCGTGGGTCGCATGATGACCACCAGCTTCGTGACGCTCAGCCGGGATTGGACCGTGCAGCAGGCGTTGGATCACGTCCGTGATCGCGCCAAGGAAGTCTATTACGTCCACGTCGTCTGCTCGGTGGATGCCGAGGGTCGCCTGGTCGGAGTGCACCGTATCCGCGATATCTTCCGCGCCGATCCCGCGATCAAGGTCGCCGAACTACCGGCGGCTCCGCCGCTCTACCTCAAGGTCACGGCCACGCGGGCCGACGCCTTGGCCATGTTCCGCCGTCACGCCCGGACCATCATCCCGGTCGTCAACGCCGAGCTCAGGGTGCTGGGCATCGTCACCGTCGACGACGTGCTCGAGACCGCGACCGAGGAGGCCGCGCGCGACATCGCCTTGCTGGGCGGCGCCGAAGTGCCCGACGAGCCGTTGCTGGAGACGCCGTTGATGCAGCTGGTCCGCCAGCGTGCCGGCTGGCTCGTGATCCTCTTCGTCGGGGAGATGTTCACCGCCACCGCGATGGGCTTCTTCGAAGGCGAGATCCAGAAGGCCGTCGTCCTCTCCCTGTTCCTGCCCTTGATCATCTCTTCCGGCGGCAATTCAGGCTCCCAGTCCTCGGCGCTGGTGATCCGGGCGATGGCTTTGTCGGAGGTGACCCTGCGGGATTGGTTCCGGGTCTTCCGTCGCGAGGTCATGAGCGGCCTCACGCTCGGCGTCATCCTCGGCGTGATCGGTTTCGCCCGCATCGCCGTGTGGCACGAATTCTTCCCCAACCTATGCGGGCAGGAGTACGGTTACGGTCCGCATTGGATGCTCATCGGTTTCGTCATCTTCCTTTCCCTCGTCGGCGTCGTGCTCTGGGGCAGCCTTTCGGGCGCCATGCTGCCGTTCCTGCTCCGCCGGCTCGGCTTCGATCCGGCCAAGGCGGCCGCGCCGTTCGTGGCGACCATCGTGGACGTCACCGGACTCGTGATCTACTTCGTCGTCGCCGCCTTGGTCTTGCGCGGGACGCTGCTCTGAGCTCAGGCCTGCTTGATCAGTTCGGCCGTCGCGGGGACGTCGGAGATGATCTGGTCAGGATCCGGACCGACGCCGATGTAGCGAAGGTTCGGGAGGTAGGGCAGGGAGCCGCCGCGGGATGCCAGTCGGACGATCTCGGCCATCGTGAAGGCGACGTAGCGACGCGCCTCAGCGGGCAGCTGGGCGTAGGAGCGGACCTTGGTGATGTCAGCCGACCAGCCGGGCAGGGTGGCGTAGATGGGCTGCAGGGTGCGGCGGACGGCGTCGTTGCGGGGGACGCCCGAGACCACCTTGCCGGCCGCGTCGCGGTAGCCCCTTGCAGCAGCCGACCGTGTGGATCGCCTGGACCGGGATGCCGGCGGACTGGAAGAACTCCGGCGTGTAGGTGTGGGAGGCCGTGACGTTCGGGGCGAAGCCGGCGCGCTTGTCGAGCCAGTAGGCCTGACCGAACTCGCCGATGATGCGGCGGTCGGCGGCGAGGTCGCCGAGGATGCGTTCGCGGACGTCGCCGATGGCGTGGGCGAGGGCGGCGCCGGCCTTCCAGTAGCACTCGAGCACGGCGGCGTGGTCGAAGGTGAAGGGATCCTTGCCGGCGAAGCGGGTGAAGTCGAATTCCGCGGCCGTGAAGACGCCGGATTCGATGGCGCCCTTGTTGGCGCGCAGTTCGGCTTCGGTGAGCTTGGCGAAGAGGCCGGACCACTTGTCGGGCGAGAGCTTGCAGACGTCGCGCACGATCGAGGCGGCGCGGTTCAGGCGAGCCGAGAGGCGGGTCGCGTAGTCGGATTTCGCACCGAGGAATTCCGAATAGTGGATCTGGAACTGACCGACTTCGTCGGCGTAGGCCGGGGTGATGCCGCGTCCGGTGGAGCCGCGGGCTTCATGGCCGAGGATGTGGATGCGGTAGTCTTCCCAGGCCAGGTCGAGGATGCGGTGCGAGACGTCGCTGATCATGCAGCGCTCGTCGATGAGCAGGCGGTTGAGGACCGGGATGCCGATCTTCTCGAGCGGGAGGGCTTCCCAGAGGGCCTTGCGCGGGTCGGCGACGACGCCGGAGCCGAGGGCCAGGCAGGCGACGTCGTGTTCGGCCACGCCGCCCGGCAGCAGGTTGAGCTTCAGGCCGGCGACCGTATGGCCCGAGTTGGCGCCGCCGTTGACCTTGAGCACCGTGCCGACCACGTCGCGGCGGCCGGTGAGGGTCTGCAGTTCGCGGACGATCTCGGGGATGAGGCGACCTTTGCCTTCGTCTCCCATGCTGATGCCGACGTCGGCGATGAGGTTGCTCTTAAAGGAAGTGAGTGCCATGGGCAGGAAGGAGGAGGCGGGCGGGTGAGGCCGACCGCAAGAGGGTGCAGACGGCGGCGGGGCTCAGGCCGACGCGCCCTTCTGGCGTTCGTAGAAGTCGTTGATCTTCTTGGCGACGTCGCGGTAGCCCGAGTCGGCCATGTAGATGATCTTGTATTCGTCGACGGCTTCCTTGGCCTTGCCCATCTTCTCGTAGGTCTCGCCGAGGGAGTAGATGATGTCCTTCTTCAGGTCGTTCATCAGCTGGACCTCGCTCTTGGCGGAGGTCAGCTGCTCGACGGCGAGGTCGTACTTGCCGCCCAGGGTGAAGGCGCGACCGATGGCGAGGAGGGCCGGCTGGCGGAACTTCGGGTTACGCTGGGCGTACTGGAGCTGCTGGACGGCGTCTTCGAGGCGGTTGGCCGCGAGGAGGAGCGTGCCGAGTTCGTAGCGGTAGGCGAAGTCGTTCGGGTAGCGTTCGACCAGCGAGATGGAGGTCTTGAGGCGGAAGTCGTTGAGCTCGGTCTCGTTCTTGGCGAGGGCGTCCTTGCTGGCGGAGTCGGCCGGGTTGGCCGTGATGGCTTCGCGGAGCTGCTTGGAGATGCGCTCGTAGCGGCGGATGATGAGGTCGCTTTCCTGGCGCTCGAGGGAGGTGTCGGCCTTGCCGAGGGTCGTCATGCGGCCGCGCTGCAGCCAGGCGATGGCGCTGTCGAGGTCTTCGGCGATGAGGAACATGCGGACGATCTCGCGGTAGAGGTCGAGGCTGTCCGGGGACGCCTGGATCTTCTGGGCGAGTTCGGCGGCCTGGGCGATCGCGGTGGCCGAGTCGGTGACCGCGCGGGAGGACTGGTCGAGGCGGAGGGCTTCGTCCTTGTCCTTGAGCTTGGACTGGAAGTCGCCTTTGTCCTCCCAGTTGCCCTTCTTCATGGTCTTGTTGACCGAGGCCTTGCGGACGGCTTCCTGGAGGTCGCCGTTACCGGGGAAGAGTTTCAGGCCTTTGTCGGCCGCGGCGAGGGCGTTGTCGTTCTCGCCGGCGGCGATCCAGACGTTCGCGAGGTCGACGAAGTGCTGGATCTGGGTGGGCTCGTTGGTGGAGAGTTCTTCGTAGGCGAAGGCGGCGAGCTCATGGAAGCCCAGCTTGATGGCGGCGAGGGCGATCGTCTTGTTGGCGTTGGCGTCGATCGGTTTCTTGGCGAGGGCTTCCTCGGCGGCGGCGATCGCGGCGACCGGGTCGGCTTCCACGGCCTTGGCGATCTTGCCGGAGGTCAGGGCTCCCGTGAGGCCGTCAAAGAGGCCCTTCTTCGTGCCATGGAGGGCCTTCTGAGCCTTACGGAGGGTGCGGCGCACCTCGATGCAGCCCGGATTACGGACGAGGATGCCCGTGAGGACTTCGACGGCGTACTGGGGGTTTGTCTTCAGTTGCTGGTCCGCGGCGGTGATCTGTTTCTGGAGCCGGGGATCGAGCTCGGTAAGGGCGACTTTTTTCATGGGGAAATGGGCTGTTTGACCTGCGAAAACTGACCTTCCTGATGCGGGTGGTCAATCCCTTGGACGTGAAAAACGCAGGTGGCGGCGCAAGGCCGGACGCAGGGGGGTGGCGATAATCCGACCGACGCAGTCGGCGGCCCCGCAGGCGCATGGGTGAAACAGGCTTTCGGCCAATGAAAACCCATAGTCGAAGGTGATTTCATCGCCGGGGGCGATCGGCTTCAGGGCGGTCAGCCACGCGGTCGCTTCGCCTTCATCCCAGACCATTTCGGCGTTCGGATGGCAGGCATGGTTGGCGTGCCGCGAGGGGTTCTCCTCCGAGGAGCCATCCAGCCAGCGCCCCGGGGTGATTTCCAGGGCGTAGACCTTGCCGTCCGAAGTCGCCGCCGACGGAGGCTCGGCGGATGTCCGGCCGGAGTAGGGGGCGATGCGTTCGCCGGCCACGAAGGCGCGTGTGGCGAAGAGTCCGAGACCGGCGATGGGCGACGGTCGGGAGGCGACGCCTAGCTCGCTCATGCCTCCGGACGGAGGTCGCGCGTCATCAGCGCGACGACGCCCGCGCGCGGGTCGAGCCCTTTGTAGAGGATCGCGTGCAGGCAGGAAAGGATCGGGGCTTCGAGGCCGCGGCTGGTCGCCAGTTTCGAGAGGGCTTCGGCGGCGCGGTGGCCCTCGACGGCTTCCTTGCGGGAAGCCAGCGCGGCGAGCGTGCCTTGAGGGTCCTTGGCCAGTTGTTCGCCGAGTGAGCGGTTGCGGCTCCAGGAACCGTGGGCGGTGGCCATCAGGTCGCCGACGCCGCCCAGTCCGAGGAAGGTTTCGGGGCGGGCGCCGAGCGCTTCGCCGAGCCGCGACATTTCCTGGAGCGAGCGCGTGAGCATCGCGGCCTTGGCGTTGGAGCCGAGGCCGAGGCCGTCGCAGAGTCCGGCGCCGAGGGCGTAGACATTCTTGAGCGTGCCGCCGATCTCGACGCCGATGAGGTCGGTCGAGGTGTAGGCACGCAGCGTCGGTCCGCTGACGGCGGACTGGACATCCTTGAGGAGTTCGGCGTCAGCGACGGCCGCGAGCACCAGGGCGGTCGGGAGTCCGCGCGCGACTTCGTCGGCGTTGCTCGGTCCGCTGAGGGTGGCGACCGGGATCGGCCCGAAGGCGTCGGCCATCAGTTCGGAAGGGCGCCGGAGCGTGTTCAGGTCGAGTCCCTTGCAGAGGGAGATCGCCATCTTAGCGCCCGAGGCGCGGACGGCGGGTCCGATCGACTTCAGCAGCTCGGGCAGGCCTTTGGAAGGGCAGGCGAGGAAGACCAGATCGGCGTCCATCAACGCCGGCAAGGGCTCGAGGCCGATCTGGATCGAGTCGTCGAGGCGATGGCCCGGCAGGTAATCCTGGTTCTCGCGCGTCGTGGCGAGGGCGAGGGCCTGTTCGGCGCGACGCGGGACGAGCGTGACGGTCTGGCCTTGGCGGGCGAGGTGGATGGCCATGGCCGTACCCCAGCCGCCGGCTCCGAAGATGACGCAGTTCATTGGGATTTCTTGGTGCGCACCTTGGCGGCCCAGCGGCGGACGGCCGCGACCGCGTCACGGTGCAGGTTGGCTTCGGGGCGAGCGAAGGGCGGGGGCTCGGGCGTGAGGCCGAGGAGATCGTGGATCACGAGGATCTGGCCGTCGCAGCCTCGACCGGAGCCGATGCCGATGGTCGGAACCGACACCGCCTCGGTGACCTTCGGCATGAATTTCTCATCGACGCATTCGACGACCATCGCGAAGGCGCCGGCGGCGGCCACGGCTTGGGCGTCGATCAGGACTTTCTGCTGGTCTTCGGGCGTCAGGCCGCGCCGGCGGTAGCCGGCGGAGTGCACGCGCTGCGGGAGCATGCCGACGTGGCCCATGACCGGGATGCCCGCGTCGACGAGCCGGGCGATGGCCGGGGCGAGGGAGGCGCCGCCTTCGATCTTCACGGCCTTCACGCCGCCTTCCTGGAGGAAGCGGCGGCAGTAACCGAGGAGCTTGGGGAAACTGTCGTGAGCCAGGCCGAAGGGGAGGTCGCCGACCACCAGGGCTTCGGTCTTCGCCCGGGCGACGGCGGCCGAGTGGTGGATCATCATGTCCAAGGTCACGCCGACCGTGTCGGGCAGGCCGAGGACCGCGTTGCCGAGCGAGTCTCCGACGAGGATGAGGTCGGCCCCGCCGGCGTCCGCGATGCGAGCCGTGCTCACATCGTAGGCCGTCAGGCAGACGATAGGCCGGACGCCTTTGAGGGCGCGGAGGGACCGGGTGGTGGACTTCACGCCATTGGGCTTACCCAGAGACGCTCCGCTTGTAAAGCGTGGGTAAAGGGTGTAGGCAGGAGATGTGCTGCGCCGTCTCCTCCACCTGTTCCGCAAGCCCGATTACCGGGTGAACGCGTACGCGCATCGGGACCTCTCCAGCCAGACCAAGCTCGCCTGGCATGCGCGCCTGAAGCTGCTCCTCAGCGCGCGCCGCGGATTGGATCATGCGGCCGACACCCCGGGGATCTGGGCCCGCCATCGCAAGTGGATCCTGCTCGTGCTCGCCTTGGCGGCCGCGTGGGTGCTGGCCGAGAGCGCCGTCGCCTGGAATTTCTTCGAAGGCTGAGCGCTTACTTCCGCGCCTTCCAGCCGTAGTCGCGATATTTCCACGACCAGGTCCCGTCGCGCCGGCAGTTGACGGTGCCGAAACCCTCGGGCTTGCCGAAGACCGGGCCTTTCCACCACATACCGGACACCGCGCCGCCCTGCACGTAGGTGACCTTGCCGATCTCGATGCGTTCGACGACGTGGCCGTGGCCGCTGAGCACGAGCTGCACGTTGTAATCGTCGAACAGCTTCCGGAACGTGTGCAGGTTCCGGACGATCGCCTTGCCGTCCAGATGATGATCGGGTCCTTTCAGCACCTGATGCCAGGTGGTGTAGAAAGGGATGTGCGTGACCATCACGATCGGCGTCGCCCGGCCGGTCGCGGCCAGGTCCTGCTTCAGCCAGGCGAGCTGCGCGTCGTCGATCCAGCCTTCGTACTCGAGGGTCTCCCGGTTCTGGCCGATCGAATCGAGGATGATGAAGTGCCAGCCTTTGTGGTCGAAGCTGCGGTAGGTGCGCGCGAGGCCGAAACGTTCGGCGAAGAGTTTCTTGCCGTAATCCTGGTCGGTCGGCTTCACGGGCGACTTCGCGGACCAGCCCACCACGTCATGGTTCCCGATCGCATGGTGGACGGGAAGGGCGAGTTCCTTGCTGCATTCGTCGAACACCTTCCATTGTTCGCGGATGCGGTCCATGCCGACGTCGAGCGCGTCGAAGATCAGGTCGCCGCCGGTGAGCACGAAGTCGGCCGGGGTAGGGAGGCGGTTCACGGCCCGCAGGCATTGGCGGAATCCTTCCGGCGCGCCTAGTTCTGGTTGGACATGGATGTCCGTGAGGTAGGCGAAGTCGAAAGAATCCTCCTTCGTCGCGGCGAAGGACCGTGCGGCCAGGCCGGCCAGCAAGCTCGTTCCGAGGAAGCGGCGGCGATCCATGGGGCAGGTTCAGGCGGGGCCGAAGCCGAAGAGGTCGATGCCGAGCTGCTTGGCGCGCGCGATGACCGCCGGCTTATCGATGAGGATGACCGCATCGGCTTCGAGCGCCGCCTTGGTCACGCCGCCTTCGGCCATGCTCTCGAGCGTCTTGACGCCGAAGCAGGGGACGTCGAAGCGCCAGTCTTGCGCGTGCTTGGAGGTCTTGGTGAGGAGCATCTCCTTGCCCCCGGTCTGCGCGCAGCGGCGCAGCATGTTGTCGGTGCCTTCGAAGGCTTCGACGGCGATGACGGTGCCCTTGGCGGTCACCACGGACTGGCCGACGTCGAGGCGGGCCATCTCGCGCGCCATGCGCGTCCCGAAGGCGAGCTGATCGTCCCCGATGCCGCAGGCCCAGCCGGTCATGCAGCCGGGCGAGGCCAGGTGGTCGTCGAGGAAGATGCGCGCGTCGAGCATGCGCACGCCGACCTTCTCGATCTCGACCGAGATCGCGCCGAAGATCGTCTCGGCGTTCCGTTCCTTGAGCGAAGCCATCAGCGCGATGAGCTTCAGGTCGGGGACCATGCCGGTGAACAGCTTGCGCGGCGTGATCTGGCCGGCCATGACGGCGCCGGCGGCGCCGAGTTCCTTGAGCGCGTCGAGCATCTGGCCGAGCTTGCCGACGGGAATCGCGCGATGGTCGGAAGGGGCGAAGGTGGCGATGAGGGCCGGGTCGGTCTCTTCTTCGAAGGACACCAGCTTCACCTTGGCTCCGCGGGCGCGGGCGCATTCGGCGAGCAGGGCGGGGTAGCGTCCTTTGCCGGCGATGACCGCCACGGGCAGCGAAGGGTCGAAGCCCGGGGGGAGGAATCGCGAGGCTGACGCCATGGGGGCAGTGTTTCGGCGGATGGGCTCGGGCTCAAGCCTGCTTTGGGTTGCCACCGGCGACCGGGCGGAGCGTAATGCGGCATGCCTGCTGCCCTCGGCATCCTAGGTGGGACCTTCGATCCTCCGCATGCGGGTCATGTGGCCGCGGCCGCGGCCGCGCACAAGCAGCTCGGCTTGGACGAGGTGCGCATCATCCCGGCGGGGCAGGCTCCGTTGCGTTCAGGTGCTCCCGTGGCTTCCGCGGCGGACCGCGCGACGATGTGCCGCCTGGCTTTCGCCGAGCATCCCTGGGCCGTGGTGGACGAGCGCGAGACCCGGCGGGCCGGCACCAGCTGGTCCATCGATACCGCGCGGGAACTGGCGAAGGAGTTTCCCCATGCCCTGCGCGTGTGGATCCTCGGCGCCGACCAGCTGGCGAGGCTGGACCGTTGGAAGGACGTGGCCGAACTGTGCGGCCTGGTCGAGTTCGCCGTGTTGTCACGAGACGGTATCTCGACCGTGCCGCCCGCGTCCGTCGCATCCGTCATCCGCCTCACCGTGCTCAAGGCCCCGGCGGTACAAGTCTCTTCCACCGCCTTGCGCGAGGCGTTGCGTCGCGGTGATTCGCCCCGAAACGGCTTGCCCCTAGCGGTCGCCCGCCACATCGATGAGCGCTCCCTTTACCAAGCCTGACCATGTCCGCCCTTAAAAAGAAGACCAAGAAGTCCACCGCCAAGCCGGCCGCCAAGGGTCGTCCCTCGGGCAAGTCCGCCAAGCCGGCCGCGCGCTCGGTCCGTCCGGCCCGTCGCATCATCCCCGCCGTCCCCGCCTTGAAGGCCAAGGGCCGTGGCGAGAAGGCCGCCCCGAAGCCGATGCTGGTCATCCCGAAGCTGCCGGCCCACCTCGTCGCCGCCGTGCGCGCGCTGGACGAGAAGAAGGCCGTCGAGATCCGCGTCCTCGAGATGGGGCAGATTTCCTCCGTGGCCGATTTCCTCGTGATCGCCACCGGCACCTCCGAGCCGCACCTGCGCGCCTTGCGCATCGCCCTCGAGCAGGCGCTCGACGAAGTCGGCGTGACGTCGCGTTCCGAATCCCAGCGCGACAGCGGCTGGACGGTCGTGGACGCCTTCGACGTCCTTTTCCACGTCTTCCGCGACGACATCCGCAAGAGCTACGCGTTGGAAGCGCTTTGGAAGGACGGACTGGACATCCCGGTCTCGGCCATCCTGAAGGCCTGAGCGGAAAGCAAGCACCCGGTGGTGGTAGTGGGCAGGATCGAACTGCCGACCTAGGGCTTATGAGTCCCTCGCTCTAACCAACTGAGCTACACTACCGAAAACCGAGTTCGCTCAGTCCAGCCAAGCCCCCTTGGCTCGTCAAGCCGATTGAGGCTCACGGACGGCTGGGGAGCAGCACGAAGAAGCAGAGCATCCAGAGGGCCAGGCTCAGGAAACCGAGGACGATCACCAGATTTCCCTGGGTTTGGCGGATGTCCGACAAGCCTTCTTGCTCGAGGGTCAGGCCCAGCTTGCGGACGAACAGGATCGGCAGGAGCGCCGCCGGCGTGGTCGTGAAGCCGAGCATGATGAGGAACATCGTGCGCGAGAGCTGATGGTCGCCGTCCAGGATGTAGATCACGTAGACCAGCAAGGCGAACAGCGGCGGAAGCAGGAAGGTCGAGCCGCACCAGAGGTAGCCTTCGCGGACCGTGCGTTCGAGCGATTCCCCGGCGGCGTTGCGGGCGGCGTCAGGCGTGAGCGCCTCGCCGAGCGGATGTTCGGCGCCGGGCGGCGGCGGCGGAGCTTCGCCGCCGAGTCCGGAATTCTCCGCCGCCGAAGCCGAAGGCGCCCGGGTGAGGCCGATCGCGCGGAAGTAGTCGCGCACGGTCATCCAGGAACCGTCGACCTCGATGTTATGCAGGAGGCTGATCTCGCCGGCGCGGAGCATCTCGCTGACGCGCAGGAGCGGGAAGGGGCCGGTGACGGCGCCTTTCCAGCGGAGGCGGAATTGGGTGGGGCGTGACATCGGTCAGAGATCTCGTCCTTGGAGGAGGGTTTCCCACCCGCCGTCGGGGGCGAGCAGGCCTTTCGGGATGCCGGCGGCCTGCGCGGCCTCGGCGACGGTGCCGGGGTAGCGGAGCAGCGGGGTGAGCGGGGCGGCTTCGGCGACGCGCTTGACCTCGCCGTCTTCGCCGATGCGGAAGAGCACGGTGGCCTTGCCTTCGTTGTCGAGGCCGTAGAGGGCGCTGCCCTTGATGGTTTCCCGCAGCTCGGGTTTGCCGTCGCGGCCGGCCCAGCCGGCGAAGATCAGCTTACGGTTGCGCAGGTTCGCGAACGTCGCGCGCCAGAAGCGGGCTTCCTCGGCGTAGCCGGCGCCGCCCGGCGGCGCGAGGAAGGCGCGCAGTTCCGGCTGGATGTCGGCCCACTTGTCCTTGAACAGGAAGTCGTAGGGGCGCAGCGAATTCTGCGTGATCCGGCGCAGCTGGTCGGCGTCGCGCTGGGCGGACGGCGAGAAGAGCAGGCCCCAGGCGTCGGGGCGGGAGGTCGCGAGCTTGTAGAGTTCCTGGAGCTGGTAGGCGCGCAGTTCCGGGTAGCGCGATTCGCTGCGGCGGACGCGTTCCATCGTGCGGATGAGGGGCTCGAGCAGCTTGCCGGTCTTCGCGTCCTGGAAGCGGCTGACCTGGCGGATGAAGTCGAGCTCGCCGATCGCGGCCGGGCTGACGATCTCTTCGCCGGCGCGCACGCCGTTGTTGAATTCGCGCCGGCTCCAGGTGCTCTCGACCACGGCGCCTTCGCGGGTGAGTTCCTTGGCCTTCTGGGTGAACTCGAGGCCGTCGGTGATGGGGCGTTTCGATTCGACGATCTCGCCGATCACGTAGACGGTCCGCCCGGTCGCGACGCCGCGGACCGAATAGCCGTTGAGCGTGAAGCGGCGGAGCGAGTCGGCCAGCGAGGTGTCGGAGAGGCTGCGCAGGCCGCGTTGTTCGACGTCGGTGAGCGTGGGCGGATTGAAGATGCCGGAAGGGTCGGCGGTGGCGGCCGCGTCCCACATCGCGCCGACGCGCGGCGCGAGCGCCGAGCGCGGGAGGGCCTGCAGGGTGGGCGCCCGGGTGAAGACGAAGGAGGCGCGCGAGCTCAGGTCGGACTTCTCGCCGGCCGTGTTCGCGGCGGTGTCGGACAACGCGGCGAGGTAGCCCGCGAGGTCGGCGGCCTTGCCGAGGCTCCGGAGCGCCGCGATCGTCTTGCGCTCCCCGGAGAGGCGCAGCTCGGCGCGATCGGCGGCGGCGAGCGCGGAATCAAGGTCCTTGTCCTTGGCGTCGGCGAGGGTCTTCAGCAGCAGGCGAAGGCGTTCGAGGGCTTCGGCCGCCTTGGTGAGGTCGGCGATATTTTCGTCGCCCATCGCCTTGTTGAGCGCGGCGATCTGGGCGGCGACGTCGTTGCGCGTCCGGTCGAGCATCTGGCGGCAGGCGGACAGCAGGCCTTCCGGTTCGGGCAGGATGGCCTTGAGCTTGGCTTGGAGGGTGCCGCCGACCTGGTTGAATTCCTGGAGGTATTTGCCGGCGCGGCTTTCGGTCTCGGCGACGTTGCCCAAGGTCAGTCCTTGCTTGCGCCGGTCGGCGAGGGCGAGGGCCTCGAGGCGAAGGCGTTGCTCGTCGGCGTTCTGGGTCGCGAGACGTTGGCGCAGCGGGATCGTCTGCGCCTTGCGGGCGGCTTGGTCGGCGGCGGAAAGGCCGCCGCGTTCGAATTCCTCGAGCGCGACGAGCGCGGCCGGATGGTCGTAGAGCTCGATCAGGCGCGAGGCCTCGGAGAAGCGGTCGCGGGATTCTTCTTCCTGCGTCTTGAGGATGTTCCAGTAGACCACGCCGGCGATGAGCAGGAGGAGCCCGCCGACCCAGGAGGTCGTCAGCACCATGTAGCGGCGATTGAGGCGCGCGCGGGTGTTCTGGCGCAGCGCGCGGGCTTCGCGGAGGATGCCTTCCGGCAGGCGTTCCGCCTGCGGGGTCGCGCGTTCGAGCCAGGAGCTGAGGCGGACGATGAGGATCGCGGGGGATGAGGCGCGCGCGGCTTCCTGCTGCAGGGTGGCCCATTCGTCGTTCAGCCCTTCGATCGTGGCGCGTAGGGTCGCTTCGGCTTCGTCGATGGCGGCCAGCTCGCCGGCCCAGCCTTCGAGCTCGGCGACCTCGGCGGAGACCGTGGCCGAAAGGGTGAGCTGGTGGTCGCGTTCGAGCGAGCGGACGCGGCCCAGCGAAGCGGCGCAGGCTTCCCAGTGTCCGCCGGCGCGCGCTTCGGCGGCTTCGGTCACGAGCGTGGCGACCTGTTGGGCGGCCTTGGAGCGGAGCCAGGCGACGCGGCGGGCGAGGGCGTCGTCCCAGCGCGGTTCTCCGGCGAGGTCGTTCGCGCCGAAGCGTTCCATCCGGTTCATCAGCTCGACGGCTTCTTCCTCGCGGCCTTGTTCGAAGAAGGTCGCGACCTTGCCGAGCGATTCCCGGAGGAACTTCGCGGAAAGGCGGGCCAGTTCGGAGCGGGCGTTGGGGTCTTCCGGATTGATGCGGACGATCGAGCGCAGGACCGAGAGGGCGCGGTCCTCTTCGCGGCGGCGGATGGCGTCGCGGTAATCTCGGTAGAGCGGGTGGCTTTCGCCGATCTCGCGGCCGTAGAGGCCTTCGACCGCGAGGACGTGCTGCCCGTCGAGCGGGAAGCCGGCCGGCAGGCCGCGTTCACGGCAGAGGGCGTGCCAGCGGTCGGATTCCGCGAAGCTCAGCAGGGCGCAGAGGCCGAGGAGGTCCGGGTCGGATTCCGCGGACTGGAAGGCGGCGTGCTCGTTGCCGCTCCGGACGAGCGTCGCGCACTGTTCGAGGCGTTCGCGGGCGCGCTGGCAGAGCGCGGCGTATTCGCCGGCGAGGGAACGCGCTTCCAGATCGGGGGTGCCGAGCTCGAGCTGGCCGCGGATGCGGGCGATGAGGCGTTCGAGCTGCATGGATCAGCGGAATTCCAGGAGGCGCGGGCCGGCGGCGCCGTTGGCGTCGATGGCCTGGATCGACCACGGGGCGCCGGCTTGCATGTACTTGCCTTCCTTGAAGAGCTTCCGGCGGTTGGCGATGAGCTCGTAGGGAGGGGTGCCGGGGCCTTGCTTGTTCTCGAGGCGGATGATGTCGGTCTCGAGGACCGAGCGGGTCGCGCGGATCGAGGGCAGGTCGCGGTCGGGGAACTCGTGTCCCTCGGGGTAGAGCCCGATCGAGCCGTTGACCCAGATGAACGCGTTGACCGCGCTTTCGGCCCAAGGCGCGGGACGGATCACGCCGGTGTCGGCGTCGAGCAGCAGGGCGTCCGGTCCGAGGTTGAGCGGCTGCAGTCCCTTGACGTCCCCGATGAGGGCGAAGCACTGGCGGTCTCCGTTGGGGAGGGCCACCTCGATCAGGCGATTCGCGCCGGCGCGCGCGCCTTCGCCGTCGGGGAAGTTGAGCGTCACCTCGTTGCGGCGGTTGCTGAGGTTGATGCCGATCGTCGGGAGCTTGCCCGGTTCCGGGGAGGACTCGATCCAGGTCGACTGCGGCGTGCGACGGATCTCGCCGTTGAGGTACTTCGTGCGATCGTCGCGAAGGTGCGGCGACGTGAAGGGGAGCAGGCGGATGCGGATCTGCACCGAATTGCGCTGCGTCGCGCCGGAAGCCTCGACGAACCTGGCCACGGCGTCGGTGGCCGCACGCGAGAGCGGGAAGTCGGCTTGCGACGGCGAGTTCGGGCCGGACTCGCCGGTGCGCCATTCGCCGGGGATGACCATCGTCGGCCGGACTTCGATGCTCGTCAGGGACTGGGCGCGCGCGAGGCAGGCCTCCAGGCGCTTCCAGGGCTCGTCCTGCGGCACCTTGATCTCGGCGCCGAGGCGAAGGGCTTCCTTGGCTTCGGCGATCGCCTCCTGGATGGACTTCGGATCGTTGAGCACGCCCGGTCGGTCGAGGCGGCCGAGCAGCTGCTTCGTGACGCTCGCGGAGAAGTTGCTCAGGATGCGCGGCAGGACCTGTTCGCGGTAGTTGCGGACGAAGTTCGGCGAAAGGGCGCTCGTCTCGGCCCAGAGCTTGGCGGCGCCCATGAAGTCATCGGCGTCCATCAGGCCTTGGATCTCGGTCAGGGCGCGGTGGGTCTTCAGGATCTCATCGGTCTTGGCGGTGTCGGCGGCCGGCGGCTGCGGCTTCACCTCGACCACCACCGGCGGGGGCGTCGGTTCGGCTTGGCGGTTCAGCGTGAAGAGGACGATCGCGACGGCGGCCAGGATGATGACGCCACCGATGATCCAGGCGGTCGCGTTGTTGCCGGCGGCGGCCGGGGCCGGCGCGCCGGCGCGGCGTTGCGGCTGGCCCGCGGCGGCTTTGGGCGAAGTCAGGCCGGCGGCGGCCTGACGGGCGATGTCACCTGACGGAGCGGGCAGGGCTTTCGCGGTGGCGAAGTCGATGATCGCCGGCGCGGAGGTCGCATGGACCGCCCAGAGGAAGCCGTCGCTGCCCGTGGTCGTGGCGTCGGTCGTGAACGAGGCGGCCCAGGCGGATTTGCCCAGGAGCGCGGAGGCCTCGGCAAGCAGGCGGAGGAGGCGGAGGGTCTCCGGCGGATTGAGCAGGCCGACGGCCGCGGGGCCGGAGGCGTTGACGAGCCAGGCGGCCTTGGCGCCCGTGCCGGTTTCTTCGCGCCACGTCACGGCGGGCGTCAGCGGGGTCTGGGCTTCCAGCTGCAACGGGCGGTCTTCGCCTTCGAGCCAGGTGGGCGCGCCGGACCATTCGTTGCGCCAGCCTTTCCAGCGGCCGGCGATCGCGGCCGGCGGCGGCAGCACGGCGGCTTCCTCGTGGGAGAAGATGAGGTGATGGGCCAGGCGGTTGTCGCGCTGGGTGTAGTCCAGGCCGCGGGCGACGAAGCGCGAGAGCACGCACCAGTTCTTGCCGCCGGCTTCGAGCATGCGGAACGTGAACGTCTCGCCTTCCGCGCGTTCATGCGGCGTGCCGACGGATTCGAGCAGCTGCGCGAGGCGGTCGGGGATGGCGCGATGCCGGGCGACGGTGCAATAACCGCTGCGGCCGGGGGTGAGTCCCTGGGGCGCCGACGTGAAGATAAGTTGGAGGGGCATCAGCGGGCGGTGTTTTCGGCGGCGGGGAACATCGCCGGGGAGGCGAGGTGCATCAGCCAGTAGAGGGGCTCTTCGACGTGCGCGGGCGCGAGGCGCTGCGGGTCGGGAGCGATGCGGCCTTTGTTCAGGCCGGCTTGGATCATCACCGGCGTATGGCCGAACGAGGTGGCCGCGAAGTAGCTGATCTGTTCCGCCAGCGATTCGGCCGAGGCCACGAGTCCCGGGCAGAGCGCGATGAGGACTTCGCGGACGCGCGCGGAATTGCGGGCGACGGCGGCGAGGTCGAGGCCGCCGGCCGCGACGACCGGTTCGAGCGGCGAGCTCAGGAGCTTCTCCCAGGTGTCGGACTTGCCGACGACGAAGGCGAGGGGGGTCTTGATGCGCTCGTCCTGCGCGAGGCCGAGGACGCGCTTCATGCGGGTCTCCATCTCGGCGAGGATGCTGTCCTGCTGGTCGATGCGTCCTTTGAGCGAGAGCTGAGGGTCTTCGACGCCGACGAGCTTGGCCTTGAAGCGGGCGTTGGCGGTGGGGTCGAAGAGGAAGATCAGGCCGCTCGAGGTCGCGACGTGCATCGCGCCGGGCGAGTCATGGATGTCGATGCCGGGTTCGAAGTGTTCGCCGGCGTTGTCGTACAGGATGACCGAGGTCTCGTTGCGCTGCTGGCCCGGGCGGCTGAGCGAGTAGATGAACGGACGGGGCAGGGAGACCATGCGGCCGAGACGCGGGAGTTTCTCGTAGGTCGCGCCTTCGAGCGCCGTCTTGCCGAGCAAAGCGTCTTCCGGCGTCGCCGCGGAGAAGAGCGTGTTGCGCATCTGATTGAGCAGCATGTTGCCGCTGGGGTCGCCGTCCTTGAAGGCCAGGTTGAAGTCCTCGGGCAGGCGGTCCTGCAGCGTGCGGGTGAGCACCGCGAGGTAGTAGGACTTGCCGGCGCTGGGCGCGCCGATGAGCGAGATGATGCGGTGCGGGCGGTCGAGGTAGCCGGGCGGGAGCTGGCGGCGGCAGTGCGGGCAGGCGATGTCGGTGCAGGCGAGGCCCATCGGGTCGAGGGCGAGGCCTTGGTCGTTGAAGCGCGTCGGCTGGAAGCGCAGGCGCGCGTCGGAGCCGAGGATCGGGTCGCCGCGCAGGTCTTCATGCACGGCGATGCTCAGCGCGTCGCCGGCGTCGAAGCGCGTCCAGCAGACCGGGCAGAGGTGGGCGCCGCGATTCTGTTCGGCGGCGAGCATCGCCTTGCCGCTCGGGCGGACGGGAGCCTCTTCCTGAGGCGAGAGCAATGGCGCGATCTGCGAAAGGCTGAAGCCGACTTCGAGCCCTTGCGGCGTGCAGGCGAGGGTGTCGGTGGCGCGGCCGAGTTCCTGGGCGACGTCGAGGAGGCGTTGCGGAGCAAACTCGCCGAGCTGGTCGCCGGTCTGGGCGTCGAAGAGGACCCAGAGGTCCGTACGGACGAAGGCGAAGTTCTGCTGGTCCGCGGGGGCGGCGACCAGCAGGGCGGAGGGCAGCTGGATCGTCGTGGCTTCGGTGACGTCGAGGCGTTGGCGCAGGGGGGCGCCGTTGACCAAGGCGGCGCCTTGACCTGAGGGT